>JBIKMD010000071.1:0-9501 GCA_044359465.1 Myxococcota bacterium | reverse complement strand
AACCCTCTAAGCTGTGCAGCGTTGCCGCCAGGTCAAGTCTAGCCACCTACCGACAAAACGCATCAACGCATCAACGCATCAAATCAGACGAAACGTGGGCCATCCGGCGCCGGGATGTGCTCTTGCGCATCACCTGGGACCACAGCAAAACGCGCGGCGCGCCAGTCCTCCGCGGCTTGGACGATGCGCTCCTTGGAGCTGGAAACGAAGTTCCACCACATGAAACGAGGCCCGAGCGGCTCACCGCCAAGGAGCACGAAGTGCGCGTCTACTGTTGCTCGTAAGGTGGCGTCTCCTTTGGAGAAAACCAACATGCGGCGGTTGCCGGTGCGATGGCCATCGACCTCCAATTCACCGGCGACCACGTAGGCCGCACGCTCAGCGTAAGCACTCGGCAAGGGCATCGAGCCGCCTGCCTGCAAATGCACCTCCACATAAAAGAGAGGTGATGCCACGCGAACTGGCGCTTCGACGCCGTAAGCCTGACCGGCGAGCACACGCAAACGCATCTTTGCATCATGCTGCTCTGGCATGGTCGCCGCGGGATGGTGAAAGAACGCGGGCGCTGATTCCTCTTGCGCCTCAGGCAAGGCTACCCACAACTGCAGACCGTGCAAGTGCGGCCCCTTGGCGCGTTCGTCCGTGGGAGAACGCTCGGAATGCACGATGCCGCGCCCCGCATGCATCCAATTGATATCGCCTGGTCTAATGACTTGGCTCGCACCCGTGCTGTCTTGATGCAAGATGGCCCCTTCGAAGAGATAGGTCACGGTCGCCAAGTTGATGTGTGGGTGAGGACGCACGTCCATGCCGTGGGTCGCCTCCAAATGCGCAGGGCCCATGTGATCGAAAAACACGAATGGGCCTACGGCGCGCTTGAATTGACTGGGGAGCACGCGTCCTACTGAGAATGTAGGATCGAGCTGACGGGTTTTGGCCTCGAGCTCTACTTCGATCATTTGCTGTCCTTTAACGCGTGCGCGAGGGCCTGAAGCGCGCCGCGCGCCGGGGATGATTTGCGCCACGCAAAGCCCAAGGTACGGAAGGGCACCGGGTTAGCGAGCGAGCGTGTAGCTAGAGCCCCTCGCTTGCGTTCCGTTTCGACCGCGATGGATGGAAGGAAGGTGATGCCGGCGCCGGACCCCACCATTTGAGCAAGTGTTGGTAGGCTCGTGGCGCGAAAGCCGCGTTCTTCGATGTTGGTGTTTTTGCATGCGGCGAGCGCCTGTTCGCGCAAGCAGTGCCCTTCATCGAGGAGCAGCATGGGCTCGCCAGCGAGTGCGCTCATAGAAATGGGTTTGTCTGAGCTTGCGAGCGGATGTTTGAGGGGCATCGCCAAGACGAAGGGATCACGCGCGATGACGGCTTGCTCCAGATCGCCTAGGTCGCTTTCCAGTGCGAGCAAGGCAGCGTCGAGCTCGCCGGCGTTGAGGCGCTGCAGTAGCACATCGGTCTTCTCTTCGGTCCAAACGACGGTGAGGCGCGGAAATTTTTTCTTCAGCGTGCGAGACGCATCGGGCAGCCAATACTGCGAGACCGTGGGGATCACGCCAAGACGCAGCGTGCCCGAGAGCGGATCCTTCAGGTTTTGCGCCGTGCTGAACAGATCGTCTGCTTCGAGCAGCAGCGCACGCATACGTTCAATGAGTGGAGCTGCTCCTGGATTGAGCAGGACACGTTTTTTGTCGCGTTCGAACAGGCTGAGGCCAAGCGCTGTTTCGAGCTCGCCGAGCTGCGCACTGAGCGCGGGTTGAGACACGAAACAGCGTTCGGCTGCGCGGCGAAAGCTAAGTGTATCGGCCACTGCGACGGCGTACTGAATTTGCCGTAAACTGACGGGAAACGAGGCGTAGCGCATGGCGCAGCGCTATCATTACAGCGCATTCGGTTCCATGCGGTATACTGCGCCGAATGATCAAGCGACGCTCAAAGACGCTCATTGGGCTCGACAAGGCGCAGGCGGCGCGGGGTCGCGGTGCCTTCAGAACCGCGATCAGCGAGTACGAGAAGGTCCTTGCGCAGCATCCAGAGCGGGCTGATGTGTTCGTCCGAGTGGCGGATCTGTACAGCAAACAGCACGACAAAAAAGCAGCGCACAGCGCTTACATGAAGGCTGCAGCGGCGTTTGTTGGGCAGGGATTTCCGGAGCGTGCGCTGGCCGCCTATCTTTCAGCCGCGCGTGTCTTGCCGCGTGAGCCGACGGCTTGGCGTGAGGCGGCGGAGCTAGAGCTCCAGCGATCGCACAAAACGAATGGGATGCGTCTACTCATGCGCAGTGCCGATGCGCTGAGCAAGGCTCGTCAGCATGAGGCTGCGCTCGTGCTTCTCCGGCGTGCATTTTCGCTCGAGCCCTTTCAGCTCGAGGTCTCGCTCAGTGTGGCGCGTGCGCTCCTACGTACGGGACGAAGGCAGGAAGCACGGTCGCTTCTGGTGCGCCTAGCTTTCGAACGCCGGCCTGCGCGCTGGGCGTTGATTCGAGCCTTCCCTAGGTTGGCGTTTTCACGGCTCTTTCCCTAATGGTACCGGCGCGGCGCACGTGGTGTGCGCCGTCTCACACACAGAATTTCAAGCCGGTTCGCGTGTGATGCGGGTAAGCTTCAGGGAGGAGAGACGCGTGCTCAAAGACTTACCGCAAAGCCAAGACGAAGGTTGGAAGACGATCGGTGGCGCCGTACAGGTTCGCAAAGTGTCGGACGGCCTATTCATGATGCGCCAGGGCGTCGAGGGCACAGCCGTTGCGGTGACCGAACAACAGCTCGAAAACTACCTCGTTCGTCTCACAGAAAAGCGCCAGAACTGACCAAGCGTTACGCGCCCGATTCCACCGCACGTCTCAAGGCTTCCACAATCGCAACCGCAGTGCCTGTATGCGCGCCATCGCGAATTTCTGGGTGGTGGCGTAAAAAGTGTTTGGCCAGCCAGCCGAGTGAATCGATGTCGAAGGCAACGTCGATCTGCAGCAAGGCCTTGTCTTCGAGCGCATGCGCGGCAAAGCGCAGACTGAGCCCCACAGGTTCGCCGTCGATGTAGTCGAAACGCACGGCGCTTTCGGACTCGCGAACGAGTCGCGTCGTTCCGCCAAAGCGTACGCTCAAAACAGAGACTCTGAACTGCAGCTCGATGCGAAAACGATCGCCATCGCGCTTCAACTCCCGAACCATAGGTATGTGTTTGACGAAGGCAGAAAAGCTGCCTTCTTTTTCGATCCGATCGAACGCAGCGAGCACTGACGCGACGGGGGCGTCGACACGTGCGAACGCGCGCGCGCCACTGGAAATGCCAACGGGAGAACGCAAAAGCTCGACAACTGGGTTGCGCGCAGGTGGAATGATCACGCGCTGCGGTCTATGTGGAACGCCTATGTTCGTAAAGACATTGGAAACAGCGGCTCATGTCATCAACCAAGGTCGTGCTCGTTTCGCAACGCGGATGCTCGCCGCACGTAAACGCGCGGGCGGCTTGCTGATTCGCTCCACGCTCGAATCCATGTCGCAAGTGGCCAAAGCGCATCCGCGATCCATTCGTTTACTGCGGCAGGTCGAGGTTGAGCGTAACGTGCGTTACGCCCCGGGTTCTCTCGATGCCCATTTGCTCGACGTATACAGGCCCAAAGCAGCCACAAAGGGGTTGCCGGCGATTCTCTATTTGCACGGCGGCGCCTTTCAGATTCTCTCCAAAAACACGCACTGGCTCATGGCCGCACCCTTCGCGCGCGAGGGCTTCGCCGTCTTCAATGCGAGCTATCGTTTGGCGCCCAAGCATCCTTTCCCTGCGGCTTTAGAAGACTGTGCTGCTGCGTTTGTTTGGGTCGTTGAAAACGCGCACCGCTATGGAGCTGACCCGAACCGGCTCATCGTCGTTGGTGAGTCTGCCGGAGCGAACCTGGCGCTCTCATTAGCGATCGCGGCGTGTTTCGAGCGCCCGGAGCCCTTTGCCAAACGCGTCTTTGCCACGGGTGTCGTTCCGCGCGCGGTGCTTCCCATCTGCGGGGCGTTGCAGGTCAGCGATGGCGCTCGCTTTGTCCGTCGCAAGCCGCACATGAGAAAGATCGTCGCTGATCGCATTGAAGAAATGGAGAAGAACTACCTAGGCGCAGCAGCCGGGCCCTTTGCCGATCCGTTGTGCTTACTCGAGAACGACGTGCTTCCAGCGCGTGCGCTGCCGCCCATGTATACCGCGTGTGGTACCAAAGACCCGTTGCTCGACGACACACGCCGGCTTGGCGTGGCTCTGGGGAAGCGCGGAGTGCGCTGCGATGTGGACATTTTTCCTGGAGAAATTCACGCGTTTCACGCCATGCGTTGGCGACCCGCCGCCGTTGAGTGTTGGGCGCATCAGCTCGCCTTCGTTGCGGAGGCGGTGAAACGTCAGTCGTAACTACGACTGCTACGCTTTCAAGCCAGAGGCGTCCTCGGCCACGATCACTTCGTCACTCTGCTCTTGCAAACGCTGCAGGCCCGCCACATCAATGAGGTGCCCCGAGCGCTTGGATTTGGTTTCCAAGTAAAAGCGGTTGTGCTCGTTCGGTGGTAGCAGGTGCGGGATCCGGTTCGTAACGTTCGCGCCGTGCGTTTTGAGTTGGTCAACCTTGCCGGGATTATTGGTGAGGAGCTGGATCGACTCAATGCCGAGGCTCGTGATCATGTGAGCCGCTACCGCATAGTCACGCTCGTCGTCGCGAAAGCCTAGTGCGACGTTTGCTTCCACTGTGTCCATGCCCTGGTCTTGAAGCGCATAGGCACGCACCTTGTTGGCGAGGCCAATGCCGCGCCCTTCTTGACGCATATAGAGCACGACGCCGCGAGGCTCGATGGCGATACGCTTCAACGCCGCTTCTAGCTGATCGCGGCAGTCGCAGCGCAAAGAACCCATGACGTCACCAGTGAGGCATTCCGAGTGGAGGCGAGTCACCACGTCTTTTTGGCCCACCACATCACCATGAACGATGGCGATGTGATCTTTTTGGTCGCGGTTGTTCAAGAACGCGACGATTTGGAAATCACCAAAACGTGTGGGCAGCTTGGCTGCTGCCACCACGCGAACGCACACTTTGTCCGGGCCAAAACCTTGGCATTCATGGTCGCGATCGTGTTCGACGAGCGTGAGAAGCTTGGGATCGACTGCGTTCATTCTGACTCCTACTGCTAAGGACTACGATGAAGAGAGAAGACGTTCGGCGAGCAACTTACCAGACAGCCATGCCGCCTGAACACCGCCGCCCGGCGCAAAAAGATCGCCTGCCACACCGAGTCTTCGATTGCGAGAGAGGGGTATGCAGAGCGGCTGGGAAAGCTCGTTGTCGCGTTCGAGGCGAGCGTAGCGCCACGCGTGGGGATGTTGAAACTGGGGTGTGAGCACAAAGGCGCCGAGTCGCGGCGCTCCCGCTGCGAGGAGTTGTGGTGCCCATTGTTCAGGCGGCGAGCCAAGATGCGTTCGCGCCCAGCGGGGTCTTGCTTGAAACACGAGCACACGTGCGCGCGGGGAGGACACTTTCGCTGACTCATGCGAAACGAGCTGCAGACAATCGGAATCCTCTGGGTACCAGACATCCCAAGGTGGAAGCGGAGCCTCTGTGCCGTATCCTGCAATGAGCGCCAGGGACGGCACGCTCTTGAACATTCCGAGCAGTGCGCGGGTGCCTTGTAGCTCGCGCGCACCGAGCGAGGTGTCCGCAAGTGAAGCCAGTAGGGCCACGCTTTGTTCTAGTGCCAACGCAATGACGACGTCGCGGGCTTCGTGCACTTCGCCTGACGCAGTATGGACCGCAAACGCGTCCTCTGTTTCGCCAAGACGCAACACGTTGGTCGAGAGCCTGACATCTAGGCCGCGGGCGAGGTGCTTCGGAAACGCAGACACGCCCTCTGCAAAAGCAAAGCGTTGTTCACTCGCGTTGAAGGCGCTTGGCTGACAAGGCGCCCCGCGACCATCGATATGTTGTGGCCAGGCGCGCAGCAGCGTCGCACCAGAGACATCCGCAACGGCGGCCACGAACTCTGGGGTGCTACCGTGCAGGAACACGGGACCGAAATCGACAGGTTGGCCATCGAAACGTTTGGTCGCGCAGCGTCCGCCTACGCCTTTGGCGCGGTCAAGCACACGAACACTGCGCCCAGCCGCCGACAAACGGCGTGCGCATTCGAGGCCGGCAACACCGGCACCAATGACGATGACATCTTGAGAGAGAGAGGCTTGGTTCAACGCGGTTCTCGTAAACTACTATCCCGGCTGCGCGTCCCTCCAAACGCGAACGGTGTCAACCGGCGGCGTGTCTGCGCGTGGGGCAATGCCTACGGGTTCGTCCATTGCGAGATGCGAATGAATGCCGTGAGACAGTCCTCAACGAGCGCAAGCTGTCAACTCGCTCGGTCTTAGATGCCGAGTTTGGCGTAGGTTGCGCGGCGGTCTTCGTGAATCGCCAGGATCATTTTTTCGACTTCAGTCACGCCCATCTTATTCACAGTGTCGAAGTTGGCCTGCGCGACGCGTGCATGGAGCGGGTGATCACTCATAGGAGGGAGCGTTTCCACGTCTACGCCAGGCGCGAGATAGATAGCATCAGCGCCGTCGCGCTCGCGCATGGCGGCTAGGGTACTGAGCCGAATGGCCTGTAGTGTGGGGTCGGGCGATCGGCGAATGAAATTGACGAGCGAAAACGGTGAGTCGAGGTTGGGCTTCGCTTCAGGGTGAAAACCCACGATCGCCATGGTCGCGCCTATCGGTCCGAGTGCGTGTGTGTACGCGTCGCTGATCGTTTGCACATGCGTTTCGAACTGCGACCGGCTCATGCTGCAGCGTGGATGGACGAGAAAGCCGATCTCCACACTGGCACTTGCGCTGAGCTCGCGTACCCAGGCTACGGCGTGTTCCACCTGAGGGACAGGTGACGGATCAACCGACTGCCGAACTTGGCCTTTTAGTCGTGCGGGCTTCGCCCATGGACAAAATCCAAGGCCTTCGACGATTTCGCTTGTATATCTGCTGAAAAGGCGGAGTGCCTCGCGTTCAATGTTTGCGTCCAGCGTCACAAGGCCTCCTAGTGTGAGAGACTTCGCTGCGCATGGCAACAGAGAATGCGCAGACTGTCTCCTGGTTGAAGAACGTCTACTTGATGATCGCAATGGTTTGCTGGTTCAGCGCCAGGAGCCGCCCATCAGCGCTCCACAACTCGCGAAACTCAACGCTATAACCATCACGCGAGACGTCTGCCCGGCCCCGGTAGAAAAGCGGAGCGTCGTTCTGAATCGTGTCCAAGATTTGCGCAGTGTAAGCGATAGTTCCAATGGGGCGCGGTGCCGTAAATCTGGTGATCGCGAGGGGCCACCACGCATCGAGGAGCCCCACGAGCGTGTGCGCGTCGAAGTGGCCTGGCGTCTTGAAGCGAACGAAGCCACTTGCTTCTTTGCCGACGTCGCCGCTGAAGGGGAGTGGTCCGAGCGAGCGAAACTCAAAGTGCTGCGCGAACACGGGACCAAAGGGCGCGGCGACAGGAAGCACTTCTAACGAGCGCCAATCAGGAATCGCTGGCGGCGTGAGATCATTCCAGTCCGCGTCTTCGACTTTGCGTTTGGCGAATTGACAGACCGCGTGCGCGACGGTTTCGCCGCTTTGCATGAGACGCGCGGCGAGCGTGGACAATCCGGATCCGGTGCGCAGACGTTCCACTACGACTTCGGTCTCTCCGTGCTGAACAGGCGCGCAGATTTGTCCGGTGATGGAGCGCAGCGTGCGGTCCGGTGCGGCCTCTACCAGCTCACAAGTGCGAGACAGCGACGCAAGCACGAGCCCACCAAATGCGCCGCGTCCTTGTTGCCACTGGTCTGGAACGTTCAGAAAGAAACGGTCACCTTCGCGCTGCGCTGTGATGAGCTGGCTAAACGTCATAGTTTGGTCCTTCCGGGGTAAGCTGCGCGAGCGGTTTGATACGCCATAATTCTGGCCACTGGAGTCGTACCCAGGCAACAATGAACAACGTGGCGACGCCGCCGAGGAGCACGGAGCCAACAGGGCCAAAGACGGCCGCGGTGAGCCCACTCTCTAGCTCCCCGAGCTCGTTCGACATGCCAATGAATACGTAGTGCACGGCGGACACGCGCCCACGCAGATCGTCTGGCGTCAGAGATTGTTCTAGCGTCAGGCGAATGACGACGCTGATGTTGTCGAACACGCCGGTGAGCGCCAGAAAGAACAATGCGAGCGGAAGCGTAGGGCTCAGCGCAAAGCCAATGGTCGCGAGCCCGAAGGCCGCAACAGTGACGAGGAGCGCGACACCGGGCCTCCTCCATGGCCGCATCCGCGTGGAGATGAGCGCCATGAGCAGAGCGCCCACGGCAGGTGCAGCGCGAAGAAGGCCGAGCCCTTCGGGGCCTACTTTGAGAATGTCCTTGGCAAAGACTGGAAGCAGCGCCGTTGCACCCGCCAGTAACATGGCGAACAAGTCGAGCGTCATGGCCGGGAGCAGTAGCTTCGAGCGAAACACATACGAGATGCCCATGGTCACGTCTTTGAATGTCCGCGGCACTTTGTTTGCTGCCTCGCTGCGAGCGTGCCCGCCTGCAATCAGCCAGCGGATAACAACACAAAAGGAAAGTGACCCAATGGCATGTGCTGCATAGGCGACGGTCGCCGCATGGGTGAGCGCGATCAAGGCGCCTGCGGCTGCTGGTCCTGCGATGGATGCGATTTCGTAGGTGGTGGCGTTGTAGGCGTTTGCCTTGGCCCGATCCGCTGGGCCAACGATACGCGGAACAATGGTTGAAATGGCAGGAGAGACGAAGGCGATCGCCACTGCGTGGAGCGCAAGCAGCACATAGGCCATCCACACGGGGCCAGCCTGATACGCCCACAGGGCGAATGCAGCGCCGCACGCGCTCATGAGCAAAACGGACCAGAACGCCACTTCCCGTGCGTCACGGCGATCGATGACGTTACCAGCAGGAACAGACAGCAAGATCACCGGCAAGACTTGGACGAGTCCAACAAGCCCGAGTGCGACAACAGAGTTTGTGCGCTCGTACAAGTCCCAGCCCACGGCGACAGCGAAGACGTTGCGCCCGAGCACGGCCAGCATACGGCCAAGTAAGTAGGTGGCGAGGACGCTCACTCTGGTTTGGTGCGCGGCGTGACGTGGGAGAGCAAACGATAGATGGGAAAGTGGTGGTTCACTTTGATGTGCGCGTCGAGAAACTTCCACCGCGTGAGACCGTCGTCAGCGCAGGGCTCGAGCAGATAGACTGCGAGTACGCCAGCGCGTTGCGCAGTGGGCACGAGCAGTGTGCCTTTGGGCGCGGTGATTGACGCTTGCTCCGCTCGTACAGTGAGCACGGTTTCAAAGCGTGTTGGTGGTGGCTTCTGGCTGAGTGGAACCTCTGCTTCGCCTTTTGGCGGGACCGATGCGGCTACGTCGGGGCTGAACGTGTCTTCTTTTGCCACGACGGTATACGCCTCGACTTGGAAGGGCGTTTCCGTCTTCAGCTCCGTGAAACTGATGCCATGCCCCCTGAG
>JBIKMD010001044.1:0-2660 GCA_044359465.1 Myxococcota bacterium | reverse complement strand
ATCAGCACGAACCAACCAAAGACCGACGCACGCTCACCGTGGATGCGTGACACATCGGGGTTCTGCGGATCATATTCAATCGTCAGCGGTGTCTTCGCCTGCGCTGCGGCGAGTGTGGTCTGATTGCGCGAGCGCGCCGAGCGTGTCTGCTGCGAACCATCCGCGGCGGTATATGTGTAATAAATTTCATACACCTGCTCGTTGTTCACTCTAGAACCGGTGCGCTCGACTCTGGTTGGCATGGCCTGCGCCTGCACTCCACGTTCATCAAGCCTTGAATCCAACCAAAACGGGCCGCCGATCACAGTGAAGATGACCGTGAGAAGCACGCCATTCAGCGCAAACACGCCGCCCAAGATCATCTTGATGAGGACTGACACTGGCAACGCGTGAGCGCGAAACGGTCTCGGCGCAGGTGGCGGCGTATCTGACATGCAGCCCATGATAACAGAGGCAGCTTACACTTCGACGATCAGATGACGCTCCGGCGTGAGCCGACCCATCACGTCACGAGACTCGTTTTGGCTCGCCGCAGCACGTCGGCTGATTGCAACAACAGCGCGCGCTCTTCGTCGTCCATGTCAGGCTCGATAATCGTCGTCGCGCCGTCGCGGCCGACAATGGTGGGCAAAGAGAGCACTACATCGCCAAGGCCTGCAGCGCCGGTTTGCAGGCGCGACACCGTCAGAATACGCCGTTCGTCTCGCAATGCCCAAGCAAGCAACGAAGCGGTGACCAACCCGATGGCGTGGTTCGTGGCTCCCTTACGCTTGATGATCTCGTAGGCCGCCTGACGTACCTCTAGACCAAGCTGCTGTTCGCGCACACGCGACCAGCCCTCCCACCCGCGCAGCGACTTTCCACCAATGCGGGCGCTAGACCAAAGCGCTACTTCGGAATCTCCGTGCTCACCAACAACCTGTGCATGTACGGACCGCGGATCTACAGCGAGCTGTCGTCCGAGCACCTGGCGCAAGCGCGCTGTATCAAGCAATGTACCGGTCCCGAGGACTCGCGCAGGGTCGAGCCCCGAGGCTTCGAGCGCGACATGCGTCAGGACGTCAACGGGGTTGGTCACCATCACCAACAAGCCGCGAAGACCACGGAGCCTCGCGCAAATGTCGCGCACGACCGTTGCATTGACTTTGAGCAACTCGAGACGCGACTGACCTGGCGTACCGTTGCGCCCAGCAGCGATCACAACGGCGTCGCAAGAACGCATGTCTTCGATCGGTGCGGCTCGAACCAGCGCGGACGGATACATAGACGCGCCATGGGCAAAGTCCATGGCCTCACCCTCTGCCAGCTGCTGGTTGAGATCATCGAGGATGAGCTCGCGGGCGATCCCGCGGTGCAAGATCGACGCGGCGATACTCGAACCCACCCAACCCATTCCTATGATGCCAATGCGCATGGCGCGGACCTAAGGTCTTTCAGCCCAACATGCAAACCAAGAAAGCGTCGTTGCATCATGGGACGCCGCGCTCCGCGGTACGAAGGTGCTCGTCTGCAACCAGCGTTCGACACAAACCATAGTCCACGGTGTCAGTCAGCAAAGGGCTGCACAGCCGCCGAGCGAGGGAGCGGATTCGCGAATGGCGCTCAGCAAAATCCGCGCGATCCGGTGACCGTCGAACCGCCTCCTCTAGAGGCTGAGGCCCGGCGGTAGCGCATCCCCAAGAAGACGACCGGCATCAGAGTCACTCAACGACTCCACACGCAGGACCATGTCACTCCAGCGCGCTGGCGCTTTGCTCGCAATGAGTCGTTTGGCAACGCTAGCACGAAGCGCCTCTGGAACATCGCGCGAGGCATCACCCGTAAGACGCGCGATCATAGCGGCAGCAAATGGCGCGCCTTCGGCTTTCTCCCAATCGAGCGCGAGAAGTTTTTCTAGCCACTGCGACGCTCGCTCGCGTGAGACGACGTCACGCGGCTCACCCTGCAGAAGCGCGCGCGCGCCAAGTCGGCCGAGCGGGAAGAAGGGCCCCGCAGGCAAGCGTGTCCAAAGTTGTTCGCCTGCTTGTTCTTTGTCAGCAGCAGTTCCGCGTTCGAGCGCACCAAGAAGGGCAGGCATTTCTGCCTGACCGAGGCCGCCGGGTCCCTTCAACGCTTGCAGCACTTCCGCCGCAAGCGCACGCTGTTCTGTTCGGTCGAGTCCGCCGGCGACGCGGCGCCATAGAATCCACCACTCGCCCCATTGGCCTTTGCTCGGAAACGCGAGTTTGGGTGAACGCTCGCGCAACTTGCTCACGCGATCGCGATCACCTGGCGCGCCATAACCAGGACGCAAGCACCAACCCACCAGGCGCAACCACGCTAGCTCGTGCTCTGCGCTCTGCGTGAATTTATTGCAGTCCAGCAGCTCGTCCACGAGCACGCGGCACGTTGTAGCAGACCAGGTTCCTCGCGCGCCGAGCACGGTTTCTAGCTGCGCTCTGAGACCTTTGGCTTTCGCAGCTTCGCTCTTCTCGTGAAACACACGCGTGATGTCGCGGCAGGCGTCTTTGATCCGCGGCGGCAGCGGCTCGGCTGCAACCCGATCGGACTCCGGCGGCGGAGGGAGCGGCGCGGCGTCTGCTGCAAGCGCGAACTTGAGCTGCCAACGTTCCGGGGGAAGCTGAACAGTCGTCAGAAACAACTCGAGCGCGCCGCGGTCC
>JBIKMD010001043.1:0-2665 GCA_044359465.1 Myxococcota bacterium | reverse complement strand
CTGCGGGGGTTTTGCCAGCATGATCGGCCTCCTTTTGGCCGAGGGTCGATTGCACCCAATCGTCTACCTGCTTGGCGACATTGTCAGGCGTTTCGTAAGAAGGAGGCGGATTGTTGTCGACCAGATCGAACGCCACATCGACTTCACCACCTGCGTCATCGGACAGCGGCGTCAGGTCGCCAATGAGTTTGCGCAGCTCAATGAGCGCGATCAACGCAGAACGCACGGGCTGGGCCACCGCGTCCCACATGTCGATATCCGGCGCTTCGTAGTCTGGCTCTTCGAACGGCCCAAGCGAGATGGCCTTGAGGCTCAGACGCGCGAGAATCTCTGCGGTGAGCAGCGCCAGCACGTCGCCGCGCAGCTTCTTGTCCGAAATGGCGGCGGTGATCGGCTCTAGCGTGCTGAGCGCGTTGTGGATCTCGCTAGATGCAACTTCGTCGCTCACGGCCGGGCCCTCGTGATGCGGGCAAGAATACGATCCTCTACGGCGAACATCAGCTTTTCCTCACGTGCTGACAGCTCGTGATCGTAACCAGACAAATGACATACGCCGTGGACAATGAGCCGTGTGAGCTCCTTGGCGAGCGAGTGTTCGTATTCCACGGCTTGCCGCCTGGCGACGCCCATCGCGATGACGATCGAGCCGAGCGTCCGGTTCGGCAACGCTTTTTCCCAGCGGCTGAGCTTGATGCGTCCATGTTTCGCTTCGTACATGGGAAAGGAGAGCACGTCCGTCGCTTTGTCTTTGCCACGCTGCGCCTTGTTCAGCTTGCGCATGGCGGGATCGCGGATGAACGATAGCTCAACGTCGTACCCAGTGAGCCGCAACTCTGAGAGCGCAGCATCAACTATCGCCGCGAGCTTTTTCGTCGTCAGCGAGCTTGTCAGCGCGCGCTTTTCGGTCGCGCTCAATGTCTGTCTGTTGACCTGATGCTTCATGCACGACCCACAACTTCTGCCCATCCTCGGCGCGGCGAATCTTCTTGAGCACGCGAAGGAAGGCGGCTTTGACGACGGGGACCTCTTTGAGCGTGAGCTCACTTTCGGAAAGATCCGGAAGGATTTCCAACGCAGATTCATCGAGGATGCGCTGCATGTGCTCGGTGCGCACAGCACCTTCATCCCGCACGCGCGTCTCGACGATGTCAGCAAAGAGCACAAGAGAAGCTTCTTTGCTGCGCGGTTTGGGGCACTCGTAGCGCACTTGGCCAGGCGCTCTATCGATGGGCCTGCTGGCATGATGTGCAGAGATAATCTCGAGCACGAGCGGCCCAAGGCGCGCCTGCCGACCTAGGCGCTGGCCATGGCTCGCGTGCGCTTTGACGGTTTTGAGCTCATCGTCACCAAGCACACCAGCGCTATCGCCGCGCCGGTTCTCTTCATACAGCTGCGGCGATGCGAGCTTACCAATATCGTGAAAGTAAGCGCCTACACGCGCGAGCAAGGCGTTGGCGCCAATGTCTGCGGCTGCCGATTCCACCATTTGTCCCATGACAATCGAGTGATGGTAAGTGCCAGGCGCTGCGACGATGAGCTGTTTGAGCAGGGGATGATTGAGCGACGCGAGCTCTTTGAGTCGCCCTTCGGTCGTAAAGCCTAGAATCACTTCAAGCAGCGGCGTGACGAGCGTGCAAAGCAACGAGGCAGAGACGCCCGAAACGAGTGCTGCCGGAACGACCCACACCCACTCTTGAGCGCTCAGGCGCTCATTCAAAATCAAATTGCAGGTGACGACGAGTGCTTGCGCGAGCGCCACTTCGAGGCCGATCTGCCACCAGCGGTTGCGCTTGTGCGTAGGTGTGGCCGCAACGAGAGCGCCGCTGAGAACATACAGAAGGAGTACTAAATTGCCGGAAAACATGAGCGACGCAGCAACGGCGCTCACCATGCCGACGACGAGCCCCACTTCATGCGCCAGGAACAAACGCACGAGCAACGCCCCTGTCGCGAACGGCGCCGCCCATAAGAAGGCCTCGTAAGGAATGGGCAGCGAGGGTTCCCAGAAGGTCAGCGCGAAAAACAAACCGCGCACCATGAGCATCTGCACCACGAGCACGCCTGTCGCAAACAGACCGTCGCGCAAACTCAGCGCACGCTTCGAGAGGCTACGCGAGAAACGCAGGGTGGCGAGCGCGAAAATGGCGAGCAGCAAGGTTGTGCCAATCGCGCGCGAAGAGCCACTTCCCTTCTTCTCCTGGGCAATGAAGCCCTTGAGAATGAGCACTTGTCTTCGCGTGAGCCGATCACCCTTTTTGGCAATACGTTCGCCCTGCTGAATGGGAATGATGACCGGCTTGATGTCACTCTGCGCGCTGAGCTTGCGTCGCTCTGTCTCGTCGCGGTTGAAGACGAGGTTTGGCTTGAGCAAACGATCGGCGACACTCAGCATCAGACGGCGTTGGTTACGAGTGAGCCCTTCAATGTCGCGCAGCCGTGAGGCCATATCCGTTCGGGCCGCACTCATGTCGCGCAGCTCCGACAGATCCCCCATCAGCTCTTCTTTGACCTCGCTCGCGCCCGCGGCGATGTTGAAGTGCCTCAGGATGATGCCTTTGTTCAAATCGGGAAGCAGCAACTGCCGGTCGGCCACCACATAGTCGAAATACGCAGCGCGCATGCATTCGATGATGCGCACCTCGATCTCTAAGTCGAAGCGCTGCGC
>JBIKMD010000493.1:0-4623 GCA_044359465.1 Myxococcota bacterium | reverse complement strand
CCTGCGCGTCACCAATCAAAACGTTACACCTGCGTGCGAGCGAAGATTTCCGTTGCTCACCTGCGTCGATCGCCATCGAACAGGTCGAAGGCGGCTACTCCGTAAAGGGCTGCGGAAGACACGAGGCTTACTTCGTAACCGGCGAATGGGGATACATTTGGGCCGTTTGGTGCCCCCCGGCTAACGATCCTGCTTGGTCAAAACCCGAACAAACCTTCGGCCCACACCGCGCTCAATGCGCGGAGCTTCGCCGTCGCGCAGGGCTTTAGCGCCATCCCCTCCCTTTGAGACTCTCTCAGCGGCCCTCGCGGAGTAAGTTCTCGTCCTTTGCGAAGAGCGCGCGGCGCGTGCGGCCGTTGAATGCCACAGCAGATGAGACGAACACCTGAGGCTGCGCGATCCCTTTTCTGCGCGCCTCGTCACCAAGATGCTCAGCGAATTGAACAATCATGTCTGGCTGTGTCGCCATCATGCGAGCCTGCAATGGTGTGAGCGTCTCTAGCGGATCTACGTACCATCGTTTTCCGGTGCTGGGATCGAGCACCTCGAAGGTGGCAGTACCTGCCTTTTCGACGAGCATGACGTTCCACGCAAAACGAAAGCCCTCTTCAGTCCACAGCGTTTCACCGTTCATGAAGTGACGACGCAGCGGCACAGAGACCTGCACGGCGCAGTACACCGCCATGAGCGCAACAGCCCAGCGAGGCACAGGAGAGCGCGCAACCGAAGGCATCGTGACGACCAAGCTACGGCGTGGCCAGCTCGGCGAAAAGAACAAGGTCGCACTCACGATCATCAGCCACGGGAAGAGTCCAATATCGAAAAGCGAATAGGTGAAGACGTGAAAGACAATCACCGCGACAAACGCGAGCTTCCGCGTTTTTCGATACAGCAGCGCTGGCACCACGAAAAGATCGAACGCGGCCCCCGCCCAGCTGGCAAGGAACGCAACACTCTCGAGCTCGAAGTACGGCCCAATGATGGGCCACTCACTCCGGGCAGCGAGCCAAATGCGTAGGGGTTGCGCGTGCAGCAGCCAATCGGCGTTGAGCTTGGCCACGCCCGCAAAAAAGTACACGACGCCTGCTTGGAAGCGCAGCAGATACAAGCACCACGCAGGCACAGTGTTTTCGCCGCCACGACCAAGCGGCATCAGCGCGAGCAGAAACGCAACGAGCGTCACGTAGTAGTAGTGGTTGAGGTAGTTCGTCTTGTCGATCAGCTCGGCGTACAGAAACAAGAAAGCAAAGATCACAGTAGCGAGACGGTAGCGCACACCGAGCGCAATGCAGGCAGCCGCAACAGCCATGGCGGCGTAGTGCAACGACATGCCTAGGCCTGGCCAAGGTTTGACCCATGAGAATCCGGGATAAGTGAAGAAGAACGTCGGTTGTTTGTAGAAGAGGTCGATCCAGCCGTGAACGAAAAAGCGCAGCGCTCCCACACACATGAGCGTGCCGAAGGCGATGCGAAACACATCGAGCGACGCGCGGTCGACCGGCCGTGCGAGTTTTGCCCGAAGCGTTTCAGTCGCCATCTTGATCACTGATCGACAAGCTGATCCCGAGAAGATTGGCCACATCTGTGGCCAGCACGTCATAGAGCGTGCGGAAAAGATCGATCAAAGCGCTTACTTGTTCAGGCGCGTTCACAACCGCCACATCTAGCTCGACGGATAGCGCCATCGCCGCTGCTCTTGCGGCGTCGATTGCTGCAACGACTTGATCGGCCACAGCCGAACCTTGGCGCGCATCGGCATGACGAATGAACGCAATGAGCCCCTTGTCGTCGGTTCCGCGTACCCCTTGTTCGATTCCATCCAGAGAAGCGAGCAACGTCTCCTTAGACAGCTTGGAGAAACGCGCAGCCACGGCCTCAGGCTGAGGCGTGCCACCGTTCTTTCGCCCAGCCGGCCGAATCAGCTGCGTCTCGCTCGTGCTTTTGCTCGTAGAGGCAAGCTGGCTGACGTACGCGCTCGTTGCCGCAGCAAGCGACTTGTACACGCGTCCTGGCTCGGCAAACTCGACGACAAACTCGTTCGCCCAACTGTCATAGGTTGCCTTCGCTTTGAGCTCAACGTGGCCAGCAAGCGCGAGCAAATATGCGCAGCGGTTCGCATTGAGGGGCGTCGCGCCAAACAAGAGATACTCAATGACGGGAAAGCCCTTCCCGGAGGTTCCAAGTGCGTCGACTTGCTCGACGGTGCTGACCGCGCCCACATTCAGCTCAATCTTTTCCGGCTCCGCAGGAAACGTGTCCACCGCTGCCATGATGCGCGTCACTAGCGCCGGCTCGAGCGCGAGCGCTTCGCTTCGTTTGTACGCAAGATATGCCTGACTCCAGGCCTCACGGGCGACTTCGAGCTTAGTCGCATCAGCGCAAACGTCTGCAGCAGCGACGCTCAGCGCAGACGCACGTTCAACCAGGGTTGCGTAGAGCGGCACCGCCACTTGTTCACCCACGTTGTTGAGCATGGCGCTTCGATCAAAAGCAGCCGGCTGCTGCGTGGTCGACGCAGGACACGCGAACACCAGCAGGGTCAGCGTCAACACTACTCGCCTCACAGAGACTCCAAAAAGGCGATCAGCGCCTGCCGGTCTTCAGCCGCCAGCGCTACGAACTTGTCACGCGAAGCCTGCCCTTCGCCTCCGTGCCACAGAATGGCTTCCGCAAAATTGCGCGCCCGCCCATCATGCAACAACGTGGTGTGCTTGTTGATGCGCTCAACGAGCCCGAGCCCCCAAAGCGGAGGTGTGCGCCACTCTGAGCCACTCGCCAAGAAGTCAGGACGGCCATCTGCGAGCCCTTCGCCCATATCGTGCAGCAGCAGATCGGTGAACGGATGAATGGTTTGCCGCGCCATGGCAGCCACGGGCGCATCGTCACGTGTCACCTGCGTCATGGTGTGGCACGCCTCGCAGCCTGTGCTGATGAACACGCCCTGCCCTTTGACTGCCGCATCAGAAACGCGCTGCGAAGGAACAGCCAAAGTGCTCGAGTATTGCGTCACGCGCAGCACCTTTTGCGCATCCACTTCTGGAACGCCGCCGTTCTGTGTCGCCAGACATGCCGTCTGCACAGAGGTACAGTTCTCGGTCTGAAACAGCGGTGAGGTCACACCAATATCACCAAGAAAGGCGCCTTGTACTTGTTGAGACAGCGAAGGCTGGTTGGCCTTCCAGCCAAAACGCCCGAGCGTTAGCGTCTCACCCGCTACGTCCCATACTTCATTTGCACGCCCGGAAATTCCGTCGCCATTCAGGTCATCTGGATCTTCGAGCAAACGAATCGCGTCCTCTGGAATCGCCTCCAGCAGACCAAGACCAACCATTTGCTGCGCCACGCGTGGTGACATCAGAATGCCATCAGCGGGACCGAACGCTAAATCTCGCAGCGTGTACGTTGGCACCCGCAAACTATAGGCTTCGCCGTCGGCATACGCGCCTGGCACCTCAGTGTAACTCACAGATGCCCAGCCTTCGGGCGCAACGCCTAGAACTGCGCGATCATTCAACTGTCCACCATACGCTGGATGATCAAGCGGACCGCCATGCGCATCGGTGCCCGGAATGCTGAGGCGCACGAGCATGGTCTTCATTTTTTCTTCAGGCGATGCAGGTGGCTCACCGCGGCCATCCTTGAAATGGCAGCCCGAACACGCCGTCGCATTGAACACGGGGCCAAGCCCATCCGAACCTTCGGTAGAGGAAGGCGCCATGACCCACGTCCGATTGAAGAACGCGTTGCCAACAAAGAACGCATCCTCTTCTTCTTGGTTCAACGTTGGTAGTGGCTGCGAAAACGCGGCGATAGTGTGATCATCAACGGTAGTCTCACCACCGAGGCGTGAGACGTCGAGCATGGGTTCAACGCTCAGCTTCGCACGCGGCGTACAACCGGCAATGAGCACCAATAGAACTAGGCGATGCATAACAATCCTTGCGCGTGTTACTCTGGCTTCACACCGGCGCTGTCATCGACTTTCGACAGGCCAAGCAGCGCGGCAACTTCTTGAATTGTGTCTGCTTGAAGGGCGAGCGCATCGAGCGCCGCTTGAATCTTCACGCGACCAGGTGCGGAATCAGCACCAAGAATCGCCTGATCGAAAGGCTGAGGAATCGCGCGAATCGCGTCGATCGACGCTTGTAGCTGCGCCTTCATGCGTGCGTTCAATTCGGGATCGCGCGCCTCGACGAGCACATCGATACCTGGACCGTCGAGATCTCCGAATTTGCCCAAGTAGACATTTTGAATGGCCTCAGCGTTGCTCGCGTAGTCGGCAATCGTGGTGTCGCTGAAGCACGAGTGTTCGTCTTCTTGTTCTTTCGACTCGTAACCCACACGAATACGTTCGCCGCGAAGCTCGCCCTTTGTAAGAGAGCCCATGCCAGTGAGCATTTTTGACAGCGCTTGACGCACGTTTTGCGCTTCGAAATCCTTTCGGTACTTGGCCGACTCCGTCCATTGATCACGAACCGAGCTCAAATCGTCTACGAGCAAGGTCACGAGCGCTTCCAAGTACGCGCGGCGGCGGCCTTGGTTCGCGGCGGTTCCACCATCGACATAGTCAGTGAAGGGACGTGCGCCCGGGCCCGTGTCACTCAAGTCTTGGCCCCAGAGCAG
>JBIKMD010000445.1:0-4890 GCA_044359465.1 Myxococcota bacterium | reverse complement strand
CAGAAACTCGATGGCATGGTAACCGGTCGAAATGCTCTTCTCGTCGATCGACTCGTTGAGGGCGACGATGGCTTCGACGGTGACCTCAGGCAGCTCCGAAGGATTATTGATCAAGCCAGCGGTCGGCCCAGAGGTGCCCACCACATAGTCGATGAAAAACTCATCGAGTGGCCACGCGTTGATTTGGCCTTCTGGCCCCGCCTCTGCGTTATCAATGGGGCCATCGTAGAAGCGAAACGCTTCGGTTTGACCGTAGGGGATTCGCGCTGTTTTCCACGCCTCTTTCGCCGCAGTGAAGTTGAGATCCGAAGGCGCGGCTACGAACGTCAGCACGGCCGCTCTGAGCGCAGTCGCCGACGCAACCGTCTCGTCATACCCTTTGAAGACAACCTTGGTGTAGTTGGCGACGACCTCTGGCGCATCGTTCAAAGTGCAGAACTTGATGCACGCGTCTCGCTTGGGCGCGCAGGCGCTCTCCGCACCCTTGTCTGCCAGCTCGTGACACTCTGCTCCGAAGGTCGCGTTCCCATCATAAATTTCCCCGCACACATCACCGATGTCTTGGCAGGTACGACCAGGCTCTTGGTTGCTGACGCAGGCCGCGGTTCCCGCCAAAAGAAATGCTAGGGCGACTCGCTTCATCATGTTGTCCGGGTCCTCTTGTTGAAAGTGATAATCATTTTCAATCAAAACCCAGACCAGAAGTCAACGCGAAGATGAAAATGAAATTCATCTAGGGCACTGTCCCTGAATGATTCCCAGCGCAAACGCTTCCGCAAACGCAAACGAAAGGCGCTGACGCTGTCGTGGACGCGTACGAGGAGCGCCGGAAATTCGCGAGATGGCCTATGTGATGCGCGTCTGCGGTCTCGATGGCACCTCGTGTTCATTGAAGCGATCGGCAATGGCGGCGGGTTGATGCTTTCGTCAAAAACGAGCGTGTGTGCGGACGCCGTGGCGGAAACGATCGAAACTTCGTAGAGGCGGTGTTGTGGTGGCGGCGAACAGGCGTGCCATGGCGCGATCTTCCGGAACCGTTTGGGCCGTGGGAGACGATGTACAACCGTTTCGCTCGCTGGGCGAAGAGCGGCAAATTGAAGCGCTTGTTCGAGGCGCTCAAGCTCGACGGCGACGACGAATGGTCGAACGTTGATAGCACCATCAATCGTGTCGATCAGCACGCGGCGGGCGCAATAGTCGGGGCCGAGCGACATGCGATCAGGCGCTCGCGGGGCGGATTGACGACAAAGGTACATCTGGTGGTCGACGCGCTGGGTTTACCGATGGACTTCGAGCTCACCGAGGGCCAAACACACGACAGCAAGTTTGACAAGGATGCGCGCCGCTTCTACGCGATCGCGCGCGGTTCGGCTCTCGAATGTGCGGCAATAATAGACACCTTCAAGGTGCTCGGCTTCATCAACGCCGAGGTCTACGACAAGGCGCAGACCTTGCTCGATCGCGTTGTTGCCATGCTGATCGTCATGATTCGTGACTGAGGCGGGATCTTTCGTACGCGTCCGCGACAGCGTCAGCGCCTTTCGTTTGCGTTTGCGACAGCGTTTGCGTCGGGAAGTATTCAGGGACACGCCCTAGGGGCTTTAGGAAGAGAAAAGCGCCCACGAGAGGCCATGGGACTACGAGAGCTTTTGTTCTTCGCGGGCTTTTTGAATCCACGCGTTCACTTCGCGATCGAGGACGGCCATGGCTTTGCCCTGCAAGGGACGCAGGAGCAGCGGCACATTCATATCGAACACGATTTCCCGAGGCGCGATGCTGAGCGTCCCCTTCACATCGAAGCCCTTGGCACCGATCTGGACGTTCGCGGTGCGCTCATCCACCCACGCCAGATTCATGGTGGCCTGGGGGTATTTTTGTCGGTAACTCCCCAGCGCTTTTTCTACAGTGCTGCGAGCGAGAGCTTCTGGAAGATCATGCGCGACGACGTGTTTCATTCAGTGTGGTCCATTAACGAGCGATTTCAACACTGCGTGACTCGCGCACCACCGTCACCGTGACAGTGCCCGTATACGTGAGATCACTCTCGATTTTCTTGGTGATGTCGCGGCACAGGAGCAACGCCTCGTCATCACTAATCTTGTCTTGCGCCACAATGACACGCACCTCACGGCCACATTGCACAGCGAAGCTCTGCTCCACTCCGGCAAAACCTTTGGCCACTTGTTCGAGCGCCGCAATGCGCTGCACGTAGGTTTCCATTTGTTCACGGCGTGCACCAGGACGCGCGTTGGACAAACGATTGGCAGCATCGACAATGACGGCGAGAATCGAATCGATCGGCTCTTCACCTTCGTGCGTTCGTACGGCGCGCACAATCGCCGGGCTTTCGCCGTAACGTTTGCAAAGCTCAGCGCCCACTTGCGAGTGCGAGCCTTCCATTTCGTGATCTGCAGCCTTGCCAATGTCATGCAGCAAGCCGGCACGGCGCGCTTGTTTGACGTTGTAGCCCATCTCACCGGCAATGAGTCCGGCGAGTGTACCCACTTCAATCGAGTGCTGGAGTTGGTTGTGTGCACCGCTCGTTCGGTACTTGAGCTTCCCCACGAGCCGCATCAGCTCTGGGTGAATGCCGTGTAGACCCAAATCGAAGGCCGCTTGTTCGCCAGCCTGTTTGGTAAGCTGCTCGATTTCTTTACGGCACTTCTCAACGATTTCTTCGATGCGCGCCGGGTGAATACGACCGTCGGTAATCAAACGTTCGAGCGCCATTTTGGCAATCTCGCGGCGCACGGGGTTGAACCCGCTGATGACCACGGCTTCTGGCGTGTCGTCGATGATCAAGTCGATGCCGCAGGCATTCTCGAGCGTGCGAATATTACGACCTTCACGCCCGATGATGCGGCCTTTCATATCGTCCGACGGCAAGTCGACCACACTGACGGTCGATTCCGCGACGAACTCGCTGGCAAAACGCTGAATCGCGAGCGAAATGACCTTGCGCGCTTTCTCCTGCGCCTCGGCCTGCGCCTGCTCCTCAATCTTTCGGACCTCAGCGGCGGCGGCTTTGCGTGCATCGGCCTCGAGCTGTTCCATGAGCTTGCGCTTGGCCTCTTCGACCGACAGCGCTGCCACTTCTTGCAGCTTCACTTGCGCTTCTTGCTCGAGCTTCTCGACGCGCTTTTCTTGTGCGAGCAAATCGTTTTCTTTGCCGGTGACATTGTGCTCGCGCTTATCCAGCTCTTTTTCGCGCTGCGTGACTTGGTCCCCGCGTTTGTCGATTTGCTCTTCTTTTTGCCCGAGCCGTTTTTCTTGGCTGAGCAAATCAGCCCGGCGCTGATCGGCATCTTTCTCTGCCGCAGACTTGGCCTTGACGACCATGTCTTTGGCGTCGATTTCCGCCGCGCGGATCATGGCCTGCGCCTGAGCCTCCGCGTCTTTGAGCCGTTGTTCGGCATCGCGGCGCACCGCTTCGCCTTTTTCCTGCTCTTTTTTGTAAAACAACACATAGAAGAGGACTGCGCCAACAGCAGCGCCGCCTAGTCCGATCAAAATAGTAAGTGTCACGTCCATCGCTTGAGCCACTCCGAGGGGCACGCGTAATTGTTGAATTAGCCGTTAAACCTTGCGGGTATATCCATGAAACCGACTTGCAAACTAGAGTCGCCGACTTGCAGGCGAGATTTCGAGTGCAAGCTCGCCCCCCTTGAACACCCGAACAGTACCCGAGGTTTGCGAGACAACCACGCAAATCGCCTTGGTTTCATAGGACATACTGGCGCCAGCATTATGCCGAGCCCCAAAGCCGAGTGGCAGCTTCAGGTCATGATTTCCGACCAGCAAATAGCGACCGGCACTGAGCACCACACCATCTTCGCGCACGACAATGGCACCATCTAGCACCGCGAACGAGCGCACACTTTCGCGAACCTGCGGGTCCAGCAGGTTACGTTCGTTCTCGGAGTACCCCTGGAATGGATTCAATATAATCTGCCGCGAGGCCTCCATGACCTGCGTGGCGTCGCCAATCGTGATCAAGGTTCCCACGGGACGGCCTTCGTAGCCCTCTTGGCCGATCTTCATGGCGAGCTCGATGACGATCTCGAGAAGCTGGGTCGAGATGTCTTCGGCCAGGTCGACCAGATTCATGCTGGTGCGCTCTTCGGTCTCCTCGCCGATGTTGATGCGCATGACGGTGTCGATGTTGCGCCCCGGAACGCGGCCCGTGATGCACACGACGCGTTCGCCAGTTTGCACGATCTCCTGCGAAATAGCGTTGAGAATCGAAACCTTCACCCGCTCCTGCCGCGTGTAGACGAAGGGAGGCATCACCACGACCTTAAAACCTTGTTCGAGCAGCGGCGCCGCGAGCGCTTGGCTGCTCACCGCGTAGATCGTTTTTTTGAACAGCTTTTTACGTTTGAGCTCGGCAGTATTCAGCGCAGCATCGCACACGCAGAGCAGCCAGGACACATCACGCTTGGACGCCAGGCCGAGCGCATTGCGCACCATTTCGCGTTCGAGCGCGTCATCGTCATTGTCGGCAGGGGTCTGGGCCATGGAATCCCATTATGTCTCGCATCTGGCGCCGACAAAAAAATTCTCCCGATTATCGCATCGACGCCCACCGCCCACCCTTCAAAAAAGTCAACGCAGGCAAGCTGTCCGAGTAGACTCTGACGATGCATTTTCGCCTTTGGCTCGCTGGTTTGCTGTTCTTCGGCTGTCACAGCACGCCCCCTGCGCGCGTCTCGATCGCGACGCGCATGCAAGGGTTATCCTTCGCAGCAAAGGCGGGCGTGGCGATAGAATGCGCCGATGGCCGCACTGCGGAAAGCGCACCGCAAACCGTCACTGATTCCTTGGTCATCGAGCTCGACGTCCCTCCTTGCGGAGAGGCAAACGTCAGCGCGGGCATCGTCAAAACGCTGG
>JBIKMD010001042.1:0-2669 GCA_044359465.1 Myxococcota bacterium | reverse complement strand
CCAGGCTCAGGGGCGGCAATGAGGACAAAACAAAGAGCGAGCACGAACCCTCCTTAGATCAAGTGCGGTCTGGTGGCGATGTCCGCGTTCGCGGTACGTGCGTTCAACAAACATGAGAGTCTTTTTCATCATTGCCACACTGTTCGTTCTCACCTTGGTGTGGCGACTCCCGAGCAGCACTCAGACCGAACGCGCGGCCTACAAAGTCGGGTTAGTGTTTGATGTAGGCGGGCTCGGCGACAAATCGTTCAATGACAGCGCCTACAAAGGCCTCATGCGAGCCAAACAAACACTCGGCATCGACGTCACCACCATCGAGCCAGGTGACGGGAGCGATCGGGCGGCCGCGTTGCGCATGCTCGCGTCCTCCGGGCATCACATGGTGATTGGCGTCGGTTTCATCTTCACCGATGACGTGTTGCAAGTGGCCGCCGATCACCCCAAAACGTCTTTCGTTTGTGTGGACATGACCGTGCGCCCAGATGCCGTGTTGCCGGCGAACGTGCTCGCTCTCAAATACAAAGAAGAACAGGGGTCGTTCCTCGCGGGCGCCTTTGCGGCCTTGGTCTCCAAGACCAAACACGTTGGGTTCGTTGGCGGTATGGATATTCCGCTCATCCATAAATTCTCCGCGGGCTTCCGCGCGGGTGTCTCAGCGCAGTGCGAAGACTGCCGCGTCGATGTGTTGTTCGCTGGCGCCACGCCTGCTGCGTTCAAAGATCCGGGCAAAGGGCGTGAGATGGCGCTGAGCCAATATCAAAACGGAGCCGACGTGATCTTCCACGCGTCTGGGTCTACTGGGCTTGGTGTGTTTCAAGCCGCACGCGAGCAGCACAAGTTCGCGATCGGCTGCGACAGCGACCAAAGTGCGGAAGCGCCTGAAGTCGTTGTCACGAGCATGGTCAAACGCATCGATACCGGAGTGTTCGAGGCGATCGACAGCGCCCGCCGAGGGGCACCGATGCAAGGTGTGGTGAGTTTAGGGCTCAAAGAAGCTGGGCTCGATTTGGCGCGTAATGACATGAACGCGCACTTCTTCACGCCAGAACGCGTTGCGATCATCGCAGCGCTGCGGAGCAAAATCGAAAGCGGCGAGATTCAGGTGCCCGCCAATGACTAACAAGGCCCTCGAACTAAAGGACATCAAAAAGGCCTACGGTGCTTGTGTGGTGCTGGACGGCGCCACGTTCTCGGTCGCCGCTGGTGAATGCGTTGGTTTGTGCGGAGAGAATGGCGCTGGCAAAACGACCTTGCTCAAAATCATCATGGGACTCGTGCCACCAGATGCAGGGTCGGCGCTCGTGCTTGGCTCAAAGCCCACTCCCAAACGCAGCGACGTTGGTATGGTACATCAGCATTTTTCGTTGGTCCCAGCCCTCACCGTCGCAGAAAACCTGTGGCTCGGTGCTGAGCCGCTTCGCTACGGCATGTTAGATCGGCGCACGGCGATAGAACAAACGCGAACCCTCGCCGCTAAGCTCGGCCTTGAAATCGACCCAACAAAAACCATCGAGACGCTCACCGTTGGCGAGAAACAACGCGTAGAGCTGCTCAAAGCCTTTCGCTCTGAGGCGAAGCTGCTGCTGCTCGATGAGCCAACGGCGGTTCTTGGTCCGCAAGATACCCATGCGTTTCTGGCACTGCTGCGCAAGCTCAACGATCAAGGTGTTGCGATCGTGCTCGTCACGCACAAGCTCAAGGAGATCGCCGCCGTGTGCACGCGCGCCGTGGTGCTGCGCAAAGGCTTAGTAGTGGGAGAAGGTAAACCTACGCTCGATGCGCTTCCGGCGCTTGCAGACGCCATGGTGGGCGGTACGCACGGACACAAAGCGCTGGTCAGCAAAGTGCCGCGTCGCGCCGCAGCGCAGGATGCATCGCGACTGTCGTTCAAGAACGTGTCAACGCATGCGCTCGCCGAGATGACGCTAGCTGCGCGCCACGGCGAGATCATTGGGATCGCCGGCGTCGAGGGGAACGGCCAAGAAGCGCTCTTTCGCGCCATTGTGGGCCTCGATCCGATCGTTTCTGGCGAAGCCACCTTGAATGGTCACGCCTTCATTTCGTCTCCCACGTGGCTTCGTGAGCAAGGTGTCCGCGCAATCGCTGGCGACCGGCACGTCGACGCAGTCCTGCCGTTCATGAGCGCACTCGACAACGTGCGCCTCGGTCACGAAGCCGCACCCGTCACTGAGATGTCTCAAGCCATGCAGCGCTTCGACGTGCGCCCACTGAGCCCCTCCTTGGCCATCGAAGCGTTCTCTGGCGGTAATCAGCAGAAGCTCATGTTCGCGCGAGAAGTGGGCCTCCTGCCGGAGCCCACGCTCATCGTCGTCAATCAACCAACACGTGGCATCGACTTTCTCGCGCGTGATCTGGTGTGGACCGCGCTCGTAGCGCTTGCCGACCGTGGAGCTACGGTGATCGTCATTTCTAGCGACATCGACGAGCTGCGCGCGTTGAGTGACCGCATCACCGTCATCTATCGCGGCAAGCTCGGTCCGCTCCATGACGCTGCGGCGCTGAGCGACGATCGGCTCGGTGCAGAGATGGCGGGAACCTAGCTAGAGCGTGTCCGGAGATTGTCTCTCAATTACGCTGATTTCGGCGCCCACCTCCCCCCGATTGCACCATGATACGCGAGGCCCACCCGCCCCGGCGTGCGCCTCAAC
>JBIKMD010000070.1:0-9544 GCA_044359465.1 Myxococcota bacterium | reverse complement strand
CGAGCGAGCTCGTGATCATTCCGAGCACCACTGGGTTCGTGCGTACCTTTCAAAAAGATCCGGAGCGACCGGGCTATTTGAACGCCCTCGCCGCTGGGGTCCTAGTCCCTTCCTTCAGCCAAAGCGTGGAATCGATTCGCTCGTCTGATCCGTCCGGTGCGGTCGACTACAAACGCAACGTCAATGACCGCGTTTTGATGCCCGGGCTTGGTTATGCACGCAAGCTCGGCGAGCGCTGGCGCGTGGGTATCTCCACCTTTCTCGTGGTGCGTACACTCGAAGCAAACGAAAAGATTGTCTCGTCTGGCGCCGGCGACCCAACCCCCTTTCGCTACGCGGACTCGACGCTCTCACTTTCAGCAGCAAGCTTACTGTGGGTGCTCGGTGTCAAATGCCTGGTGTCAGATCGTTTTTCGCTAGGTCTCAGCTTTGCGCCGCCGAGCTTGCCGGTGTTTTCATCGACGTCGCTCCGCTACTACCGCGGTCAGTTCGACCCTGCCGTGCAAGACGGCACGAACTTCCTGCCGATCGTCGAAGACGCGCTGCCTTCGACCTACGTGACGCCCGCTACCTTGCGTTTCGGTGGCGCCTACAAGCTTCCCCGCGCCGTCACCTTTGCGATGGATCTCTCGCTGCATTTTCCCGTCTCGTACGATCTGATCACAGCCCCGCAAGCGAGGAAGAACGAGCTGGCGCGGATTCTTCCCATCGCAGCGCACGTCGAGCGACTCGCCGTGGTCAACATCAACGTGGGCGCGGAATGGATGTTCATCAAGAACATGTCTGTGTCTGCTGGGTTCTACACGGACTTTGCCTCGAGCCCTACGCTGAACGTTGCGCAATTTGCGGGACCACTGCAACGCCAAGAGCTCGCCAACATCGACTACTATGGCTTCACTGCAGCGCTCGGATTTTTCAGCCAGTACACCCTCACACGCATTGGCGCGCTCTACGCATTCGGCACCGGACAAGACGTCGCCACGCGTGACGACTTTGGCCGCTTGCTCGAAAACGATCCGCAGTTCACGCGTGTGCAGCAGGCCAAATCGCTGCTCTATATTTTCGTCTCGTCGACCGTCCGGTTCGAGTAAGATGCCAGCAGGAGAATGACATGACCTTATTGATGAGCCTCAGCCTCTTGCTCGTTGGCGATAGCGTTGGCGAAGCGATGATCAAAGAAGCGACGGCGGTGCGTCTGGACAAGTTCCTCGAGCAGTACATTGGCGAGTGTAACAAAGGCGACGAAGAAGATAAGAAAGCGTGCAAAGAGGTCGCAGACAAGTACCGCAAAGACGCCAAGGACAAACAGTTCGTGGTTGAATTGCCCTCGTCGATTGCCAAAAGCATGCGTCCCATCGAGAGCAAGGATCCGCAGATCGTCGCTTACCATTTCACGCCGTTTTTCGACGGCAATGGCTACGGTCTCACCTTCGGCAAGCCCGCGGGCCAAGACAAGAGTGGGAATCCCAAAGTGAAGCCGGGTTTGCTGAATCTCCCGGCTGGTGATGATGCGCAAACCATCCTCGATGGCCTGCGGGTCGATCGTGTGACCATTCAATTGGTCTTCACACCTGGCGAGATCTGGAAGTACAAATTGAAGAGCGGCGAGATGATCTACGGCGTTGGCGTGAGGCCTGTGCTGTTGCACCTACAAGAGACGCGCTCTGGCGCCTCGGCCGACACGGTCTTCTAGTCAGACTCGTACCCCGTCAATCTTCGGTTGAGGGGTGACGACAAAAAACTGTTCCCCGATTTTGAGTGCCGAAAATTTCCGAACCGCCCGCCCTCTAGGCCGAGCTCGTTGTGGTGGTCTTAGGCGAGTGGCGGTGGCCGGCGTCGGTCTTTCGATCAGGGTTTCACGGGTTTTCCGCGCGCGGCCATACCGAGCATGAAACCCGCTCCGACAGCCGCGGTCAGCGCGACGACTCGAGGGACCTTGAGGCGCCTAGCGAGCGAGCCGAGCGCAATGGCCAGGGCTGACGCCACGATCTGGGCACGCTCGGACTCATCTATTTTATCCAGCATTCGCACCAGGCGAATCTTGGCGTTCATGAGGGCCAGCTTGGCTTTAGGAACCACCGGCGGTTCAACGAGGTTCATGCCTTCGCCTTCGGCCCGGATGGATGCGTGGTCGATGTGATCTGTTTCCATGCACAGACTGCGTGCAGCGCGTGTGCCACCGCGAAAATGCAGCGTTTTTTCCGCCCGCCGAGGCAAACTTCCCCACGTGACAGGGCCTGACTGCGGCAGATTTGCTGTTATTCCCGTGGGTTGCTTGACAGATCGCCTCCCTTCCTTATTTTACGCGCGTCGGGTTCACCGCAGCAGCGACGCCAGCGGTCACAAATCGTGCTTAACGCGTCTTTAGCAACGCGCTTGGAAGGAAAAGATCATGGGTAAGATTATCGGCATCGACTTAGGCACCACCAACTCCGTCGTCGCCATCATGGAAGGCAAAGAGCCCAAGGTGCTCACCAACGAAGAAGGCGGTCGCACGACCCCGTCCGTCGTTGGCATCAACAAAGAGGGTGAGACGCTCGTAGGCCAAGTCGCCCGCCGCCAAGCGATTACCAATCCAGAAAACACCATCTACTCGATCAAACGTTTCGTCGGCCGCAAGTTCGATGAAGTGGGCGGCGAAATTCGCCAGGTTCCTTACAAGGTCGTGCGCAGCGACAATGGCGACGCGCTCGTTGACGTACACAATAAGAAGTACAGCCCACCAGAGATCAGCGCGAAGATCCTGCAGAAGCTCAAGCGCGCAGCCGAGAAGTATCTGGGTGAGCCAGTGACCGAAGCGGTCATTACCGTTCCCGCGTACTTCAACGACTCGCAGCGCCAAGCGACCAAAGACGCTGGCCGTATTGCCGGTCTCGAAGTCAAACGTATCATCAACGAGCCAACCGCTGCGGCGCTGGCTTACGGTCTCGACAAGAAGAAAGACGAGCTCATCGTCGTTTACGACTTCGGTGGCGGTACCTTCGACATCTCGGTGCTCGAAGTGGGTGAAAACGTCGTCGAAGTGGTGGCCACCAACGGTGACACGCACCTTGGCGGCGACGACTTCGACAAGCGCGTCATCGACTATCTCATCGCCGAGTTCAAAAAAGACACCGGCGTTGATGTCAGCAAAGACAAGATGGTCATGCAACGTCTCAAAGAAGCGGCCGAGAAGGCCAAGATCGAGCTCAGCTCGACGAATGAGACGGAAGTGAACCTCCCGTTCCTCACGGCTGACGCGAGCGGCCCAAAGCACATGGCCATCAAGCTGTCGCGTGCGAAGTTCGAAAGCCTCATCTCGGATTTGATCGAGAAGAGCTTCGAATCGGTCAAACAATGCTTGAAGGACTCTGGCAAGAATCCAAAAGAAGTCGACGAGATCGTCATGGTTGGCGGCTCGACGCGCGTTCCGCTCATCCAAACCCGCGTCAAAGAGTTCTTCGGCAAAGAGCTGAATTTCTCGGTGAACCCAGATGAAGTCGTCGCCATTGGCGCGGCCGTTCAAGCGGGCGTGCTCTCGGGTGAAGTCAAAGACTTGCTCCTGCTCGACGTGACGCCGCTGTCACTCGGCATTGAGACCCAAGGTGGCGTGATGACCACGCTCATCCCACGCAACACCACCATTCCAACCCGCAAGAGTGATGTGTTCTCGACCGCGTCTGACAATCAACCAAGCGTCGAAGTGCACGTCCTCCAAGGCGAGCGCCCGATGGCCAAAGACAACCGCGCACTCGGCGTGTTCCACTTGGACGGCATTCCGCCAGCACCACGTGGCGTGCCGCAGGTCGAAGTGACCTTCGACATCGACGCGAACGGCATCATGAACGTGTCGGCCAAAGACAAGGCGACCGGCAAAGAGCAACGCATCAGCATCACTTCTTCGAGCGGTCTCAGCGAGGCCGAGATCAAGAAGATGGTGGAAGAAGCAGCGAGCAACGAAGCGGGCGACAAGGCTAAGCGCGAAGAGATCGAGGTCAAGAACAAGGCCGAATCGATGTGCTACCAGCTCGAGCGCACATTGAAGGACAACAAAGACAAGATCGACGCCGCGACCGTGAGCAGCATCGAAGCGCAGATCGCCAAAGTGCGCAAAGCGATTGAAGGCAGCAACGTCGACGAGATCAAGCGTGAAGAAGAAGCCCTCACGCAGCTCTCGCACAAGATGTCCGAGGCCATGTATAAACAAGGCGGCCCCGGTGCAGGACCGCAAGATCCAGGCGCAGCTGGCGGCGGCGCAGCGGCCGGTGGCGACAAGAAGAAGGACCCGGGCGTGGTCGACGCCGAGTTCGAAGAAGCGCAATAAACGCCAGTTCAGCTAGCGTGACATTTGAATCCCCTCTGTGCTCTTAGCAGCGCAGAGGGGATTTTGTTTTGCAGCTTGTAGGCTTTGCTGACGCCATAGACGCGCTTGGGCGTGAAGCACGCGCGGAGCTAGGCGAGGCAGACGTGCGACGCTTTCGCAGGCTCAAGTGGGCCTCGCAGGCAGCGCAGTGGTCAGGCCGCGCGCTACTCGTGCTCTCAGGTGAGCCCATCCTTTGGTTTGCTGGCGCGTTGATCCTCGCATTCCATTTCGCCGTAGAAGCGCAGCTCATGCACTCCGCCACGCATGGCGCCTACACCGCGCTGAAGCAGGGGCCGCAGCCGCGACACTATGACACCTTGGCAGTGCCCATGCGGGGCGCTACGTGGCGCGTTGCCCACAAGATCCACCATGTGCATCCGTCCACGCTGGACGCTGATCCGGACACCATGCATCCCCTCTTTCGCGTGCACTCCGCCACCAGATGGCGTCCTTGGCATGCGCTCAACACGCTGCTCGGGGGGCTTTTCGTCTTTGAGACTTGGGCGATCGACTACGATCGTTTTTTGAAAGCACGCGCGTTGCGCCCTGCGGGTGACCGCAGCGAGCTCAAGAAGATCGCGCTGTTTTACGTCTACAACTACGGGCTATTTCCTCTGCTCGCCTGGCCTCACGCGCTCGCAGTCGTCGTCGCAACACTGGCGGCATCAACGCTACGCAACTACATCTTCGTGGCGCTGCAAACCGCAAGTAGCGTGGGAGAAGCGGTGTCGACGACCCATGAAGCAGTCGTCACAACTCAACTCACCCGCGACGAACGCGCCAAATTCCAGGTCGAGACGAGTAAGAACTTTCGCGTACGATCACCGCTGTGGCGTTATGTGTTCGGCGGGCTGGACCAACATATTGAGCATCATTTGTGGCCTGCCTTACCACCCGAGCGGCTCCACGCATTGGCACCCAAAGTGAAGGCGCTGTGCGATAAACATGGCGTCAGCTACGCGTCCTATCCGTCACTCTTAGCAAGCTTGAAGGACAGTGCGAAGCACCTGTGGAAGCTCAGCTCACCGCGGACCTAAAGAGCGTAATCAAAGGTGTAGAAGTGTTTTCCTTCTACGATGTCTATGCTCATTGAGCCGGAGAGCCCTTTGAGCTCGCCCGTGCCAGAATCGGCCACGACATGCAGATCCAAGTGCGACTTTCCGCGATTCATGGTGCCGCTGTGTTGCAAAACGAAGCTTCCACTGCGCCCTTCGATCTTAGCTGACACGCGTTCGAGCGCCACGTAGCCAGCGGAGTTTTTGATCTCACCGCGCGCACTCAGCATCTCAACGGTGCTGGTAGCCTCGAGCGCGCCATGAAAGATCTTGGCGAGACGCATGCGGCCCAACTCGATGCCTTCAGACGAATCGAAGGTCTCAGATGAGATCACTTTAACGTCGAAGCTACCTTTGAGTATCATGTGAAGTCACCCAACAGACGTGTGTTCATTTTGACGTTCAGATCGGAGCAGACTTGCGCCAAGCAGCACGCATCATGGCGATACCGTGCACGCCAGTAGCAAACACACGCTCGGCGTTGCTTTCGTCAATGCCGCCGAGTGCGTACACCGGCGTCGTGCTCTTTGCTGCTTGCACGATCGCATCGAGGCCAAGTGGCGGCGTATTCGGGTGCGAATCTGTTTCGAACACGGGAGACAAGGTGATGTAGTCCACGTCCGTGGTTTCAGCGAGCGCGCTGAGATCATGGAGCGAGCGCCCCACAATCGCGCCAGGCCACAACTGGCGTACTTGGTGCGCGGTGAGGCTCTTCTCGGGCAAATGCACGCCGTCCGCGCCAACAAAACGCCCAATCTCCACACGTTCGCGTACGACGAGGCGCTGCGACGATGCATGCACTACGGGCATGAACGCTCTGACGAGCTCGGTGAGCGCCAGCCCCTCGAGATCAGGTTCACGCACGTAGACGAGAATGCTCTGAGGAGGAAACGCCCACAGCGCATGCGCGAGCGTATCGATGATTTCGGGCCCCTCACCCATCAAGCGGCGCTGGGTCACATACATGAGTGGCGGCAATTTTATGGTCATTTGAAATCAACCATCGGACTCGACGCCGACGCGTAAGCGCGCTTCACCATGCGGCCAGCGAGGAAGGCAGAGCGCCCCGCTTCAACGGCGCCTTTCATGGCGCGAGCCATGAGCACCGGATCTTTTGCTTCGGCAATGGCGGTATTCATGAGCAGGGCCGTAACCCCTAGCTCCATGGCCAACGCCGCGTCAGACGCCGTACCCACGCCCGCGTCCACGATCACCGGTACCTTCACCGCTTCCAAGATTAAACGAATCTGATGCGGATTCTGCAAACCCAAACCAGACCCAATCGGCGCCGCAAGGGGCATGACGGCAGCGCAGCCCAAGTCTGCAAGCTTGCGTGCCACAATGAGATCGTCACTGATGTAAGGCAGAACGACGAAGCCTTCCGCGATCAAGGTTTTTGCGGCAGCAATGGTTTGCTCGTTGTCTGGCATCAGTGTCTTCTGATCGCCAATCACCTCGAGCTTCACCCAGTTGGACAGCCCAGCTTCGCGACCCAGGCGCGCAGTGCGCACGGCCTCTTCTGCGGTGTAACAACCAGCCGTGTTCGGCAGCAACGCCACTTCTTTCGGTATAAAATCGAGGAGCGAAGGTTCTCGGCGATCGATATTGACGCGGCGCACCGCCACCGTCACCATCTCAGCGCCGCTCGCTTGTATGCACTCGCGGTTCTCTTCGAAGGACTTGTACTTGCCTGTGCCCACGACGAGCCGCGATGTGAACTTGCGTCCGGCGATTTCGAATCCATCTGCCATGCCTATCCGCCTCCTACAAAATGAACGATCTCGAGCACGTCGCCGTCTTGAAGCTGGGTCTTATCGTGCTCGGCGCGCGGCACCAATTGCTGGTTGCGTTCTACCGCGACCCGCGCGCTCTGCAGACCCAGCGATTCCAGCAGCGACCGTACGGTGGCGGGCGCCGCAATTTCACGCTTGTCACCATTGATGCTGAGGACCATTCGGGTGGCCTTATTGCGGACCTAGGCAAAGATGGCAAGGTCGCGGCGACAAAGGCTTTTCGGGGTCTATTTCTTTTGTTTTTCTTCGACGTTGACGGGGTTACCACGCAGCGCATCGAAGGAGCGCAGAACCTGCGCCTGGCTCTCGATGAAGGCGTCGATACCACGCTGCTCAGCCTCACGGTCCTCGAGCAACAAGCGGGCGCCGCACATCAACCTGCCATTCTCGGGTTTGGTCCAGCGCACCTCCGCGCGCAAACGCGAGAGCTTGTCTCCGCCGGGAAGCACGAACGACAGCTCGATGATTTGCGAGCTACGCACATTCTCAGAGGTCACCAGCCGCACCCCAAGCAAACTAATGTCGAGCAAACGACAGTCAGTGGGCAGGCCGTTTGCGCGCAGTTCGCCGGCCGTCGCGAGTGGAACCCGGAGCTGCGTTCGCACGGGCAAGTCTAACCAATTGGTGATCGCGCCCACCAAATCAGCGTTTGCCAAATCGCCTGCGCGAATGACATTCAGACTGTCTGGCACCCGTGCATCGGCAGCTTTCCCCACACATGCGACCGTCACGTTTTGCATCGCAGCAGCCGTTTTGATGGCGTTGATGTCGAACAAACGGGCCAACGTGTCTTCATTCGTCGCATCGAGGATCAAAAGTTTTTTTGTCTCGGGCGCTCGCGCGAGCTCCATTTGCACTGTCGTCCAGGTCTGCAGAGGAATGAGTCCAATATCGGCGCGCGACAAGAGCCCTGCGCTGGTCACCAACTCGACAGCACGCTCAACGCTGAAGCCGAGCAGCATCACTTTGGGTCCGCGGCCGCGGGTGCGCGAACGCTCCACGCCTTCCACGAGCTTATGCCAACGTGCGACTGCTGTACGGTCGTCATCGGCAATGCGTGCGCCAAACCCGGGGACAACCCCGGGACCTTTGGGCACCACATGAACAACCTCCGCTTTTATCGAGAGCGTTTCTTCCTGCTCGGGCAAACGCAGCGTCACGCTAACGATGGAACGTGCAGCAGGAGGGTTCTCCGTACGCACGTAGAGCCCGCCGCGCGAGATGTTCTGCGTGAACTCTTTGAGATACTCCTCTTTGCTCGCAAAGGTGCACTCGAAGTCAGCGTCAAAACGCTGCTGGGAGCGCATGGGCGCCATCACCTGCTTGAGCGCAATGGAGGCGATCGACTTTTTCTTGGCCGGATCAATCGCGGAGACTTCGTTGAGCAAGCTCTCCACAACCGCGGTGGGTTTCTGGGTGAGCGGGTCACTCGGTGTCATGACGCGCGCAACCACTTCGACCAAGACCACTGGGCGCGCAGGTTTTGCGAGCGTAGCGACCACCGAGTGTTTTCGTAATACGTCTTCTTTTGGTAGCGCGCGAATGCCCGCTTCGCTGCACACATTGATGATTCGCACGGGATGGCCTGCCCCTTTGGCCACGAGGGCTGCGCAGGTCTTCTCCAGTGTCTCGCGCGCTGGGAGCAAGTCGCAGACAATCACGTCTGGGCGCTGCGCGCGGTCGAGCTCTAAGGTGAGATAAGACTGAAGGCCGCGGTGCGCACGCACGGCATGACCCGCCTGTTTGAGCGCCTCGGCGATGGGGCGAATAGTCGCCAAGTCGTCATCTACTACGTGAACTGTGGACACGAATGCTTCCTTCCTAGATACAACCCGAGCTTGCCACTCTCCTCAAGCAAATACGCGGCTTTCATTTTGAGCATGTGGGCCTGCTCCCCCGCTTTGGCCTGCGTCCGCGACTTCGTATCGATGGGCACAGCCGCCACGTTAATCCTCCCGGGCGATGGCTGTGACGCGGCGCTTCCTATCGTTCAGGCAGAGTACGATCGCATCACTGCGCTGATGTCTCCCTGGGTCTCTACCAGTGATGTCTCCAAGCTAAATGCAGCCGAAGGACGCGCGGTGATCGTAGATCCCGCAAGCTTCTTCGTATTGCAGCAAGCGCTTAAACATTCACGCAGCAGCGACGGGCGTTTCGACATCAGCTTCGCTGCGGTTGGCGAGCTCTGGCGCTTTGAAGAAGGCAGCCACGCGCCCCCGCCAAAAAGTATCGAACAACGGCTGGGACTCGTCGACTTTCGCCGTGTGCTGCTCGATGACAAAACGCGGAGTGTACGCCTTGCGGATCCGCGCATGCGCATTTCCCTCAATGGGATAGCCAAAGGTTACGCCGTT
>JBIKMD010001041.1:0-2673 GCA_044359465.1 Myxococcota bacterium | reverse complement strand
GCCTCTATTCTGGTGGGCTCACCATCTACACAACCGTCGACGCTAAGCTGCAGGCCGCCGCGCACCAAGCAACCCGGAGCGGCCTGAGAGCGATCGATCGTCGCCAGGGTTATCGCGGCGCCAAAGTGCGCATTGAAGCCGATGCCTTCGCGCGTGTGCTTCCGCAATTGCAAACCGCGTTCAGCGAGCGCCGTGATGCGCTCCTGCGCTATCGCGGCACCAAAGACGCCATCGATTCGCCCATGGTGTGGGATCTCGTGGGCATGAGCGCCGATGATTTTCGTCAGCAAGAGCGAATGAAGGACAAGATCACCCTGCGCCAATTGGTCGAAGGGGATGAGCTCGTTGGCCTCGTCGATGACGTAGACAACGCCAAGCTGACCATCACTGTCCACTTGGGTGGCGCCAAGGTGACCATCGGCAAGGACCAGTACAGCTGGGCACGCAAGTTCAACCCCACCGAGCGCACACCCGCGCCGCGTAGCCCATCTGAGGTGGTGCGTAAGGGCGATCTCGTCGCCGTACGTATCGATTCAATGACGCTGGCGAAAACGCCGCCTATTGCGCTGCGCGTGACGGGAACGCTCAGCCAGGATCCAAAAGTCGAAGGCTCGCTCGTTGCGATTGACCCAAACACCCACTTCGTTCGGGCGATCGTTGGTGGCGACGCACTCGAAAGCACGGGCCTCATTCGGCCGGTGCAGTCCAAGCGCCAACCAGGCTCGTCATTCAAAGCCGTGCTCTACGCCGCAGCAGTCAATAGCAAGCTCGTGACCAACGGCTTTATGTGCAGCGACTCACCGGTTGTCATTCGTGATCCATGGACCGGCGAAGCCTGGAAGCCGCAGAACTTCGAAAGCGATGTCTACGAGGGCGATTTGATTCTGCGCCGGGCCCTCGCCAAATCCAAGAACACCTGCTCGGTGAAGCTCATTGAGCGCATTGGCGTGGACGAGACGATCAGCATGGCCAAGGCCTTAGGCATCGAAACCGAGCTGCCAAAAAATATGACGATCGCACTTGGCTCGGGCGACGTGACGCTGCTCGAGCTCGTCAATGCCTACACCACCCTCGCAGCTGAGGGTCGCTACGCGGCGCCGATCTACGTACGCAAAGTGGTCGATCGTTCTGGCGCCGTGCTCGAGGAGAACCAACCCGAACCTGGCGAGCAACGTGTGGATCAAGCCGTCGCTTACGTCGCGACGCAACTGCTCACAGCGCCCATCATGGAACCAGGCGGTACAGCAGGCAAAGCGCAAAGCTTGGAGCGTGCGCTCGCCGGTAAGACTGGCACCTCGAGTGAGCATCGCAATGCGTTGTTCGTGGGTTACTCGCCTGATTTGGCCATGGGAGTGTGGACCGGTTTTGATGACAACACGATGATGGGCCCGGAGACCGGTGGCTCGGCAGCCCTGCCGATCTGGATCGGGACCATGCGCCAAGCCGTGATCACCTTGCCGAACCGTGACTTCGTGATGCCAGAGGAGGGTGTGGTCATGGTGAACATCGATATGGCGAGTGGTTATATTGCTGAAGAGAACGCACCCAATTCGCAAATGCTGCCATTTTTGACCGGCACGGAGCCGCAAGAAGCGGCCAGCCAGGCAGTGCAAAAAAACTTCTATGAGCAAGACCAATGAGCGTCATCAGCTTTGGCGGGCTGAGGACCGTTCGGCAGCTCAAACAGAATCGCGAGATGCTCGTCACCGTGCTGAGCAATCTGCGCGCCATGGTAGCCAAGTTGTTCGAGACGGGCCTCATCTACGCCAGGGAGGGCTCGCGGATTGCGCGCGACGTTCTGCTCGCCCAAGAACATTTGAGTGATGTCCTCGATGTTTTGGACGCACTCCCGGAAGACACGGCCGAGCGCAACGAAGAGGCCAAGAACATCCAAGTAACGCTCGCCGAAGTAGCCACGCTCACGCAGCGCGCCATGGACGGCATTGCGGCACTGAAAAAACTCGGCGAATAGCGGCAGCAACGCGTTCACGCGGTATACAGATCACACGTGAGCTTTGTTGGTCTGGAGACCGCCACTCGGCGTTATGTCGAGGAGCGGAGAAAACGCGTCGATGGATTCGTCGCGCGGCACTTTTCCGTGCGTGCATCGTGGCAGCGTCTGCGGGAGACCTTTCTCAAAGATGTTGGTCGGCACCTGTTCAACTTCGTGTTCGCCATCCCTGCGCTAACGGCGCGCAAGGTAGGTACCTGGCTCGAGAAGCTCGGTTGGGATGCGCTTGCGGCGCGCCTGCTCGATCTACCTCTGAGCTTGAAGCCTACATCAGAGAAGCAAGTCGAAACCCTCGTCACGAGCGAGCTGCTTGGCGAAAGCGACAAGCAGCATGCTTATCAAAACGCTGTCTACTTGGACCCAGAGCTGCGCGCCCTTGCCCCGCTGAGCCCTGCGCTACGTAAGATCGTCAGCACGGATCACTTCTTTGAACGACTGCATCGTCCCATGAAGGAGCTCACCGGCGCGCGCTGGACGATTTTCCAAGCGCTGAGCTCGGCCATGTTGCTACTCGGAGCGCGTGTATTGTTCGGTGAAACTGGCTTCGACGTGTATGCGATTGGCAACAAGGTCGCTGCCACGCAATTGCGAAAAGAAAAGTCCTCCTCGTTCTTTCTCGGCGAGCGCGCCGGAAGCGTGTTCTACGACATCTTTCCGCCGGA
>JBIKMD010000826.1:0-3294 GCA_044359465.1 Myxococcota bacterium | reverse complement strand
AAGGCGCAGACGGCATTGCTTTCATTGCAGATTCGCAGCGCGAAGAGGCCAAGAACAACAACGAGTTTTGGAACAGCCTCAAAGAGAATCTGCGCGCCAATAAGCTTGATGAAAACATTCCCATCGTCATCCAATTCAACAAGCGCGACATGCCAAACGTGCGTACGGATGAGGAGCTCGATGAGGTACGCAAAAAGGGTAAAGAGCTGATCTACGGCGCCGTCGCCATTCGCGGCGAAGGCGTGCTCGAAACCGTAGAGGGGCTGCTGTCACAAGTGTGGGAGTACCTCGATAAAAAACACCACCTCGAACAAATGGTGAAACTCACGCGCGAGGAGTTTCTGCGCAAAGTGTTCGAAGGTGCATCGAGGCCGCGCGAGGGGCTTCTGGCACAGCCATGACCCATTCGCACGAAATCGCGTTGCCTGAGAGCACCTCGATCCTCAATCGCCGAGCAAAGCTGGCGGATCTGATAGACCCGCCTTCTTTTCGCGACCTCATCAAGAGCTTCTCAGAGCTGTACGGCGTAGGGATCAAAGTGTTCGACGAGCAGGGCCAAAAGCTCGTCGATTTTCGCGCGCAAACCAGTGAATACTGCGGACTGATGTTTGCGCACTACGAAACCAAAGTGCGCTGCACCAAGCTCGTTGGCGAAGTGAAAGCGTGTGAGCTCGAGACCCCAAATCCCGAGTCAAAACAGTGCTTCAGCGGTCTGCGCTATCGCGTGGGGCCTATCTTTCTCGAAGGCGATTTCCTTGGCCGTGTGGTCTACGGCCCGTTCCGGCCAGACACCCTAGTGGGGCCGCCTGCCGAGCTCCGTGGTCTAGCGCCAGACATGCAGCAAAAGCAGGCGAATGACCTGCTCGTGCAAATTCGGCCGATTGCCGATCGGGCCATGGACGCAGTGGTCTCGCATTGTCAGCGCGTAGTCGATTCCGTTGTATTCGCTGGTTACAAGGCGCTCGTTGCGTCGCAGATGCACATCGAGTCCATCACCGCGGCGTACTCCGATCTGGAAGAACGCAACCGCAATCTTTCGCAGGCGAACGACAAGCTGCGCGAGATGGACCGTTTGAAGTCCAACTTCATTGCCACCGTCAGTCACGAGCTGCGCACGCCGCTGACGAGCGTCATTGGTTACTCTGAGATGTTGCTCGAAGGACTCGCGGGTCCGCTGCAAACCGAGCAGCGGGACTACGTTGCTACGATCATGGAGAAGGGTGAGAGCTTGTTGCAGCTCATCACCAGCATCCTCGACTTGTCCAAGATTGAGAGTGGCACCTTCAAGCTTGCGCGCAACCCTGTTGACGTTATGTTGATCGCCAAAACGGCCCTGACGGACGTGTTGCCGCAAGCGCGAAAGAAGAATCTGAATTTGGTGAGCACCTTCCCTGAGGCGGGGCAGCTGTTTCTTCTCGATGAAGAAAAACTGCATCGCAGTATCACCAACCTCCTGTCGAACGCGGTGAAGTTCACGCCTGAGTCAGGAACTGTCGAGCTGAAGATCGAGTACTTCAACGGCACCTTGCCCGAGGCTTCAGGAAAAGCGTTTGATCCGTTCGTGCCCGAGAACAACCGCTGGCTGTACATCTCGGTGCGCGACACCGGTATCGGCATTCCTGAAGACAAGCTGAACAAAGTATTCGAGCCGTTTTTCCAGGTCGACAGCTCGTCGACGCGTGAATATGGCGGCACGGGCCTTGGTCTCGCCATCGTTCGCAACTTCGTAGAAGCGCATGGCGGCGCTGTTTGGGCGTCGAGTGAGCTGCAAAAAGGCAGCGTTTTCAGTATCGTTGTGCCGTGGTCGGCCGCGATCAAAAAGTGAATGAACGCGACATTGTAGCGCTGCTCACGCGGGGGCACTCTGATCCGCGCGCGCTTGGATTCGATGATGACGTCTGCGTCATCAAAGACGGCCTCGTGTGCAGCACGGACATGCTCATTGAGAACGTCGACTTTCGTTTGACCACGTTTTCGCCGGAGGACGTGGCCCGCAAAGCCATTGCCGTGAATGTGTCTGATTTGGCGGCAGCGGGTGCTTCGTTCACGGGCTACACGCTGGCCATGGCCGTACCGCCGCACATCGACCGCGCGTGGCTAGAGGCATTTTCTGCTGGTTTAGAGGGACCGCTGCTTGGAGGTGACCTGTCTCGAACAGCGGGGCCCTTGTGCATCACCGTGACTGTGTTCGGAGAAACCAAACGCTTGCTGCGGCGCCGGGTTGGTGCGGTGGGCGATCGCATTTGTATGAGTGGGGAGCTTGGTGCAGCCGCCGCGGGACTGCTTTTGCTCGAACAGGGCGGCGAAGGGGAGCGTCTCAAGCTCAAGCAGCGCCGGCCGACGCCGCGTCTAGACCTTGGCCAAGCGCTCTCCGCCAACCCCGCGTGCCTCGGCGCGATGGACCTCTCCGACGGGCTCGCGGCTGACCTTCCGCGGTTGTTGCCACGCGGGCTAGGCGCCACCCTTGCGCCCTTGCCGATTGCCGATGATACCCGGGCGGTGCTTGGCCCAGACGCTGAGCTGCTGGCGGCACGCGGCGGGGAGGACTTTGAGCTTCTTTGCATCCTTCGCCGGGACGCGCCGCTGCCGTCTGGATTCACAGAGATTGGCGAAATCACCGCAGATCCCGCGCTGCGCCTCTGCGACGGCCGCTTACTCGGCCCGGGGTTTGACCACTTCGGTTAACAAATTTGCGATTGCCCACCGTGGGCGCGATGATTGGTAGCTCATGGTTGCCCGCGTCCTCGTTCGTAAGCTCGTTGTTGCGTTTCTCGCCTTTGGCGCATGTGTGGTTGCGCTCTCTGTCGCGACCGAAATGCTCGTTGAGGACACCCCCGTTCGCATTGCGATCAACGCTGCAGGGCTTGTCGTGTTGTCGCTGGTGAGCGTGTTTTTTGCGCGTCGTTTGACGCGGCACCTTGGTGAGCTGACGGCGTTCGGCCGAGGTATTTCTTCGGGCGACATTTCCGCCAACCTCACGTTCAAAAATCCGTCGCGTGTCGCCGATGAAGTGGACGACCTGCGCATGGCCATCAATCTGATGCTCGACAATTTTCGCGAGCTCGTGACGCATATGCAACGCACGTCTCGCTCGGTTGCCGAAAGCTCGAACGAGCTGCGCAACGGCGCAGAAGGCGTGAATGCGTCGGCTGCAGAGGTCACCGAGTCGATTGCGCGTATCTCCAGCGGCGCCGAATGGCAGACAGAGCTCGTCGAAAAAGCGTCGAGCCTCATCAACTCGATTGCCAAGCTGATCGAACGTACCGCGCGTAGTGCCGAAGACGCGTCCAAGGC
>JBIKMD010000262.1:0-6248 GCA_044359465.1 Myxococcota bacterium | reverse complement strand
GCCTCAACTGACACCAGTGAAGCGGCGAGTGCAGGTAGCGCGATTGCCCGCAAAACCATTGAAAAAATGAGTCTCGTATTCGAGCGCGTGGAGCGCAGCAGCGAACGCGTGTTCCGCTTTGGCGAGCGCAGCAAAGAGATCGCCAAGATCGTCGAGCTGATTACCCGCGTGGCCCAGCAAACACACTTACTCGCCCTCAACGCGACCATTGAAGCCGCACGCGCTGGTGAATATGGGCGCGGCTTTGCCGTTGTTGCCGACGAAGTGCGTAAGCTTGCCGAGAACGTTGGCCTTTCGGCCGAGCAGATCAGCAAGCTGGTGGACGAGCTCGGAAAAGAAACCGATCAGGCGATGGTGTCTATGCGCGAGTCCACGACCGACCTGAACAACGGTCGGGCCGAATTGAGCGCCATTTTGCAATCGCTCGAGAACATCACAGGCGCCGCAACACGCGGAGCGGACATGGTGACCCAAATCTCGAGCATCACGCGCGATCAGCTGCGAGGCGCCCAAGAGATGGTGCAGGCCATTGAGCGCATCTCAGGGGTTGCGGTGTCTAATGCGACAGCGACCGAACAAGTCATGGAGGCGACCCAGCGGCAGCGCCGATCGATGCAGGCAATGACGCACAATGCCCTCGAGCTGAGCAATTTGTCGCGGGAGCTCGAAACGGTCATGCAACGGTTCAAGCTCGAGCCCAAATGAGTCGGCCATGATTCACGACGAGCCACAGTCTTTCCTGCTGCTCAGCGCTGGCGCAGAGGCCTTCGCGCTACAAGCCTTGCTGGTACGGCGGGTCATGGACGCCGAGGTGACAGTGCCTGTGCCGCGTGCACCGAGCTTTGTGCAAGGCGCTGCCAATGTAGGCGGACGTGTGGTGTGTATAGTGGACTTTGCCAAGTTGCTAAAGCTGGAGGCGCCTCATGAGCCGCCAGCGTATTGGGTCATCGTCGATTTGCCAGACGGCCAGTTAGGTCTTGGCGTAACGCGTGTGCGACAATCTGTGCCCGGTGCAACCATCGCGAGGATGGAAGACGGGCCAAGCGAAATAGGGAATTCGATGGATCAGGTGATCGACGGACGATCTTCAGTCGATGGTGAGATTTTTCGCGTGCTCTCGCTGCGAGCGTTGTATGATTATGTCATGACGAGGATGACCTAATGGCTCGCGTGCTCATCGTAGACGATGCGCCCTTCATGCGCGGGATGCTCCGTGACATCTTGCTGCCACCTGATTTCGAAGTGGTGGGTGAAGCGGAGCATGGCGTGGAAGCCGTAGAAAAATTTCGCCAACTCAAACCCGACCTGGTCACCATGGACGTCGTGATGCGTGACAAGAGCGGGCTAGAGGCCATGCGTGAGATCATGGAGACGGATCCGAATGCGATCGTCGTCATGTGTTCTGCGCTTGGGCACGATGCGCTGGTCACAGAAGCGCTCGAAACCGGCGCTGTGGACTTCATCGTTAAGCCCTTCCGCGCGGAAGACGTCCGCGCGATTCTGAAACGCGCGCTCAGCCAACGCCAGAGTTGATGTAGCGGCGGAGGCCTGACGTGAGCCTGGACAAATACCGCGGGCTATTTGTTTCGGAGAGTGAGGCCCACCTCGAGGCGTTGTCCAAGGGTGTGCTCGAACTGGAGCACAAAGGCGACGACGGCGAACACTCGGCCACCGCGATTCATGAAGTTTTCCGACACGTGCACTCGCTCAAAGGCATGGCTGCCACCATGGGCTTTGATGACCTCAGCGCGGGCTGCCACGAGCTCGAGACGCTGATGAGCGATGTCCGCGAAAAAAAGCGGACGGTCGAAAAAGATCTCATAGAGCTGCTCCTGTTTGGCTGCGATCAGATCAGCTTGTTCGTGGCTGCGGTGCGAGATCGTGCGGATCCACCGTCGCTTTCGGCATTGGTGGACCGCGCGCGAGCTGTTGCAGGACGTGGTGCAACGCAGCTCATCAAGGAGGTTCCCCTCGTTATTGAAACGGGGGCGTTAGCCCTCAAGGTCTACATCGAAGAGCGCAGCGCGACGCCTGCGCTCAGGGCATTTCTTGCGGCCAAACGCCTCCAGGCTGCGCTCGGCCCGGCGCTCGAACAGTCGCCGAGTGCCGACGATCTAAAACGCGGGTCGCTTCCTGGCTTATGCCTCACGCTGGCGTACTCAGCGTTGATTGACGAAGCAAAGGTGTCGTCCGCTATCGCTGGCTTGAGCGACATCGCCCGTTACGAAATTGTACCCGTGGTGCCGCAGGCTGCCGAGCCCGCAAAGCCTCGTGAAACGAGTCGATCGATTCGTGTGCGCACCGTTGTCCTTGATGAGCTGCTCGACGCCGCCGGCGAGCTGCTCATTGCGCAAAGCCGGGTGGAAGCTGCGCTGGCTACCAGCGCGGACACCGAGGGCGTACGCGCGCTGGAAATCATGCGCCAAGCTGTGCGGACAGTGCACGTGCGCGCCATGGCGCTACGCACCGTTCCCTTCGCGACCGTCGCCGAGCGTTATCCTCGTGTCGTTCGTGATGCCGCGGGAGCAACAGGCAAGCTCGTCGAGCTGCAAATCGTTGGGCATGAGCTCGAGCTCGACCGCGCCGTGCTGGAGGCAATCGATAGTGCGCTCGTGCATCTGCTGCGTAACGCCGTAGATCACGGCATTGAAGCGCCAGAAAAGCGCGGTCGCAAACCGAGCGTGGGAACCATCACCATCAAGGCCGAGCGCGACCGTGATGCGATTGCAATCTCGATCGAAGATGATGGCGCCGGCACAGACGAAGCAAAACTTCGCAGTGAAGCGGTGAGGCGCGGCATGACGCTACCGCCTGGAAAATTGAGCCCTGCGCAGATGATGCGCCTGCTGACCATGCCTGGTTTCTCGACCAAAGCAGCCGCGAACCAGATCTCTGGCCGAGGCGTTGGTCTGGATGCCGTTCAAGATGCCGTCGATGCGCTCGGCGGTTCGATTGAGCTTCAGACTGAAGTGCCTCGTTACACGCGCATGATCTTGCGTTTGCCGCCCTCCATCGCGGTGCTCCCCGTTCTTCGTGTGGCGTGTGGCGCTCTCACTTTGGGGATTCCGCTGAGGCGTGTGCTTGCGACCGAAGATTTGGACGAGCCTCGTGTGAAGTCGACCGGCGACGCCGTGCTGTTTCGCGGTGCGCCAATCCCGGTGTTCTCATTGTCTCGGCTGCTCGAGCAAGAAGCAGTAGATGAAGAACGCTGGATTGTGGTCGTTGAAGGCGACGTGAGCCCGGTGGCACTACGCGTGAGCAAGGTGCTCGACGTGCGTGAAGCTGTGACAAAAAAACTTGGACCTCCACTGAGCCGCATGCGCATCTTCGACAGCGCCACCGTGCTCGGTGATGGACGGCCCATGATGATTTTGGACGTCGTTCGGCTCATCGGTGATCACGGGCTCGCATCGGCATTTCAGGCCCCCGTTCAACTGTAGCCTTCACCCGTGAGACCTCAATGCCACAACGTGTTCTACTTATAGACGACGAAAAGCTCCTGGCTGAGGAGATCGCGCGTTTGCTCGGTCCCGCTGGCTACGAGGTCAAGATCGTTCACGACGGGCCGGCAGCGCTCGCAGAATCGCAGACCTTCAAACCGGACATCATTCTGCTCGACTTGGTGCTGCCGAGCATGAGCGGAATTTCCGTGTGTGCCGAGTTGCGGCGCCTACCTCTCACGCGGCGTTGCCCTATTGTCATGCTGACGGCGCGTGACGACGAAGACAACATCAGTCGTGCATTCGCCGCGGGCGCAGACGACTACATCACCAAGCCGGTTCGCAGGTACGAGCTCATTCCGCGGCTCGGAGCACATTTGCGTTCGAAGCGTTTGCTCGACGAGCTCGAGCAACAATCACGTGACCGCACGTTGCTTCTAGAGCTGCAAAACACACTCGCGAGCCGTTTTGACTTGCGTCAGATTTTGCGCGTCGTGGCTTCGCGTTTGATTGAAGCCATCAACGTCGAACGCTGCTCGATTATCTTGATCGAACCAGGAACAGAGGTTGGTGTCGTTGTTGTCGCTAGCGAGGACCCTGCGGTTCAAGACATCAAGCTCAATCTCAATAATTATCCCGAGATCATCGAAACGATGGAGACGCGGGCGCCTCTTGTGGTGCCCGATTCCGAAACGCATCCGCTTTTTGCCGAGACCAAACCTGCGCAGGTACGCGCGTCGATCTTGTTTCCCATGCTGGTGACGAACGACGTCATTGGCGTGATGCTGCTGCGGAGCTCTAGGCCGATTGAAGCATTGTCTGTTCGTGAGCTGACGTTTGGACAAACGGTGGCGGCCGCGACGGCCGTTGCCGTGCGCAACGCGAAAATGTTCAGCGGCATTGCCGAAGAATCGGTTCGGCTCGATGTCGAGAGGCGCGAGGTTGCGGAGCGACTAGAGCTCGTACGCCGCTTTGAGGACTTCATTGCAGGGGCGCACGACGGCATGGTGACCATTGATGCAAACGGCATCATTACGTTTGCCAATCGCGCTGCGGCGCAAATGCTGCAAATTGCGGCTGGTGACGCGCTCAATATCGACTTTTTGGCCTTTGTAGAGCCGCGTGACAGAAGTCGAATCAAGGGGCTCATCGTCGCGTCGCAAGGTGGACAAGTCTCCCAAGTCTTCGATGTGCCAATACTCCTTGCCGGCGAGCGTCGGATCTTGTCCGCGTCTATCTCGAGCTTCATGCACAGGCACGAAGCGACGCTGTTCACCTTTCGCGATGTGACGAGCGATCGGCAAAATGCTGTCGAGCTCAAGAAGACCAAAGACTTTCTCGAGAACCTAATCAATTCCTCGGTCGAACCCATTGTCGCTTGGATGCCCACTGGGGAGGTCTTGCTCATGAACAGCGCTGCCGAGCAGGTGTTTGGTTTCACCTTGGCCGACAAGCTGAATGCCGTCGATCTCTTTGGCGCGAGCGGCGCCGAAGAGATTATGCGCGACCTGCGCAGTCCTGAGCGTGGTGGTGTTGGGAAGCTAGAGCTCAGCCGGCGTGATCTGTCTTCAAAAAGCGGCGAGAAGATCCCAGTGAACTTTACCGCGGCGCTGGTTTACGAAGACGGGCAAGAAACCGCTGTCGTTGGCATCTTTGCTGACTTGCGCGAGCGCCTGCGTATCGAAAGTAAACTTTCGCACGCACAAGAGAAGCTGCAGATGTCCGAGAAACAAGCAGTGATCGCCGAGCTTGCTGGAACGACGGCACATGAGCTCAATCAGCCGCTGACCTCGATCATCGGGTACACAGAGCTGCTAAAGCGCAAGAACCAAGACGAAGCGTTCAAGAAGCCGCTCGATGTGATTGCGCGTGAAGCCGAGCGCATGGCGGAGATCGTTCGCAAGATTGGTCGCATCACCAAGTACGAAACCAAGACTTACGTTGGTTCCACACGCATCGTTGACTTGGACGCGTCCACGGAGCAGTCGGAACCCATAGACAAGGAACGTTCATGATTGCTCTGATGTTGTGTTTGTCGATTGCTGATGATCTCTCCGGACAACAGATTGCCGACAAAGCCAAAGACAAAAACAATACGATTGGCTTCAATGACGCCGCCGCCGAGATCACGCTCAAGGTGACCACCAAATCCAAAGAGGTGCGTCTGCGTCAAATGACGATCAAATCGAAAAAGGCCGACGCTTTGAACAAAAGCATCGTACGCTTCTTGGCGCCGCCCGATGTCGCTGGGGCTGCGTTCTTGGCGCTCGAGAACAAGGGGCGTGACAACGATCAATTTTTGTACCTGCCCGCGCTCGGCAAGACCAAGCGCATCTCGAGCTCGCAGCGGTCGCAGAGCTTTATGGGCACCGACTTCAGCTATGGCGATTTCGACGCGAAGTATTTGAGTGACGCAACGGTCACCAAGACTGGGGAAGAAGCGGTCGAGGGTGTGGCCTGCTACGTGCTCGATTCACTGCCTAAATCTGCGCAGGCGGGTGAGTACGGAAAGACCAAAGTGTGGGTGGACAAGGCCAGCTTCATGGTTCGCAAAGTCGAATTTTACGACAAAGAAGCCACGCTCTGGAAAGTCCTCCGTGTACTCAAAGTCAAAACCATCGATGGACGAACGGTCATCGCCGAGAGCGTGATGGAAGACGTCAAAAAAGGCAGTAAGACGGCAGTGCAGCTCGGCAAAATCGATTTTAAAGCCAAGATTGAAGACGACGAGTTCACCGAGAAGAGCCTCTCCCGCGGCTGACGCTCAAAAGGCGTAGCGATACTCCAGCGCGACCTGATCATTGCGCG
>JBIKMD010001039.1:0-2680 GCA_044359465.1 Myxococcota bacterium | reverse complement strand
CCGCTGAAGTCTCGGATGAGGACAGGAACGCGCTTTTGTTGTCATTCTCCACACGCATTCCCTTGGCGAACGTGCTCTGTACCAATCGAGCGATGCTGCGCTGGGAGGACCTCGGACCACCCAAGGGTGAAAGAGCGCTGAGGCTCATCGCCATAGGGGCCACCCCTCATGATACCAGCATCTCAACGGTTGCTATTGATGTTGCCGGGACGATTGACCCTGAACGCTTCGACGTTTGGCTGCAGGGTCTCATCGCTGTCTTTGGAGACGATGTCTTGCGCGCCAAAGGGTGGCTCAACGTTGGATGCCGTGATCGGCGGACCGTGTTTCAAGCCGTGCACCGTCACGTAGAGACAACGGAAGGTAGTCCTTGGGGCCAAGATGAGCAGCGGGTGAACCGGTTGGTGCTGATTGGTCGAGGACTGCGTGAAGCCGACGTGCGGAGTGCTTTTGCTGCGTTGGTCTCTTTGCGCTGCGAGTAGCCTGCCGAGGATGCCGGCGACCACAAAACCTGCGTGCGGCCCGACCTGATGGGACTCTTCGGTTTCGTTGCGCATCCTGGTGAATAGTGCATAGCGCCGGCGTCTTGTCGCGTGTCCGTTGAACCTTAGTCTTGCTACCGGTGCACGTCACTCACGTCGACCCATTCTTCGAGCGGCGCAGAAAAGAGCTTCTCGGCAGCAGAGGGAAAATCCGCGTAGTCGGCTCTACCGATGGTGTCCGTGAAGACTTTTTTTGGTGTGTACTTCAGAACGCGGCCGCTCTTCTTGTCTCGCACCTCCGTCTCGACGCTCGCGTCGCCTGTGGTCGGCTCATGACGCAGGTTCAGCTTACCTGCCGACGTTCCAGTAGAGGCTTGCAGCCCATCGACGACACACGCGTATTTCACTTGCTGTGGTGCGTGATGCGTCACGACGAGGTCCCAACTCTGCTCGCGCGTCTTGCCCAGGCGCGCTAGCGCATCTTTGCCGATTCTATGACCGAGCAATACCCAGGGGCCTGGAACGCCATGAGTAGGCGCACCGTGAATGGTCCGTGCTTCAGCGATGGCCTCCGGCATTCCATTGGCAGCGAGGAGCATGAGTGCGAGCAACATGGGGACGCCGCTAGCACGATTTGCCGTTGAATGTGTTCGAAAGCCGTTCGCGCTAGCTCGCGCGCTGAGCCACCAGAAAATGACAGGAGGCGTCGAAGCGCACGGGCCGATCGTCTGCGCCCGCGAGCTCGCGGTAACTCGACAGGACCGAGGCTTCGACCACAGTGAGCTCGTCCACCGAACATGCGTCCTAGAGAAGGCGAGAGACTGGGTTATCTCGCATCATGTTCCACATTGCGCGCGGGGTTGGCGCAGTCAGAACGGCGTTGAACACGGAGACTTCGGTATCCACGAAGCCTGCGCGTTTGACCTCGCTCGCGAGACCCTCTGCCGACGCAATCTCGACCCAGCTTGGTTTGGGGAGCGTCTCGCGAATGCGTGCTGGCAGTGCGGCCATGATCGGAGCCATTTGCAGACGCGCAAGCGCGTTGTCCTCGGGCCCCCGCCACACCGCCGTCGCAAAGATGCCGCCCGGACGCAGCACCCGAGCGGCCTCACGCCAGCCAGCGTGCCGATCGGGAAAGAGGAAGATGCCGAAAGAGGAAAGTACCGCATCAAAGCTCGCGTCCGCGAAGCCGAGCGCTTGACCGTCGTGGACCTCGCAACTGAAGAGCTCGCTAGCGTCGAGCACTGAGAGCGTCTTTTGCGCCTGAGCCACCATCTGAGTGGAAAAGTCAGTCGCAACAACGCGGCCGCAAGCCCCCGTGATTTTGCGCTCTTGTAGGCAATGAATCAACGCCGCGCGCGCGAGCTCCCCGTTACCGCAAGCGATGTCGAGGATGTGCGCCGCGCGCGGCAGGCGTCCGGCGATCGTTTGAAAAAGCGATTGCGCGATGTACCCGGTGAAGGGTGCGCCGACTCGGGCGTAGGTCTCCGCATGCGCATCCCAGGCTCTCGAAAGCTCAGTGTTCATAGTGAATCCTCTAGTTTGGAACGAGATCGATGTCTGTGCTCGTGAGTAGTTTGTCTTTGAACACGAGGGGCTTCCAGTGCGCGACCAAACGTCGTTGTAGATCGTAGACCTCGCGCTGGAAGGCTTCGTACTGGCGCCCGTCGCTCTGTGCGAAGGACGTAAGCTCAGTGTAGAGCAGTGAGACTGGAGACAAGAAACGCAAACGAGAAACACGCTGCGCCTGGGCCCCTTTGTGTAACGAAAAGAGGCGAAACTCCTCAGCAACCTAAGCGTCGATGGCTTCGCTTGCCGCAAACTGCTTCTTTGCAAAGTCATTGAGACCGAGCTCGCCGCTCTCGGGGACAAGCTCTGGGTGATCCTCATAGTAGCGCGCGAGCAGCGCGGAGCCTTGTCGTGTCTGCTCGATCGACGCGTCACGCGCAGCTTCGATGAACCGCGCGCGCGAGGGCGGTGGATCCCACACTTCGCTCAACGCACACGATAGTCCGGGGACTAGCACGGCGAGGATGAGGTAGAGAGCCGCTGCGCTCACCCAGGCGCCAGAGCTCGAGAGGCGCGAAGAAAGGAAGAGGGTGACCGCGATCCAAAAGGCTGCATAGAGCCAGGACGTACCGAGCCAGGGCAGCACGCCCCGCCACGCATCACTCGGAAGAAGGGAAAAGGCCGCGAGT
>JBIKMD010001038.1:0-2683 GCA_044359465.1 Myxococcota bacterium | reverse complement strand
TCGGGTGAGCGTGAAGAACGGCCCGTCTCAGGTGGTACTCTGGGATGAGGATGGTGAAGTCGCGAGCATACGCGATGAAAAGAGCAAGAAGGCGCTCTATGTTCGTCCCAAACACGATGGCACACTCGCAGACTTCCTCGCGGTGGTGAGTGAGCGCCTGGTCGAGCTAGTGCCCAGCCTTGTCGCGAAGTATCAGCCCAAATCACCGCTTCTCGGCTTGGCACTCATCATTGATGACAACGATTTCGAGCATGCCCTGCCGCCAACAATCGGCCTCGTGTTCGAAGAAGAGATGGCCGCCGCCAAAGGCGTGCACCAAGGCTACCAGCAGCTCTGGAACGCGGGCACGCTGAAACACAACGGCGGCCCGAAGCTACAACTCAAAGACAAAACCCTGAGTGAAGCAGCCAAACGCGCGAACGAGCTGTTGTGCGGAAACGACGAACAGGACAAATTCATCCCATTTCTGCGCAAAGTGGGGATCGCGCTCACCCAGCGCCCATGGCAGCGCGCGCTCAGTGACAACTTCTTCGTGTACGTCACGACCAAAGACGGAAATGGCTACGACGACGCTTGGCGTGACGCTTCTCCGCTGATCAGAAAACGGTTATCGGCGAAAGGGGGCTTTGCGCCGCCGGCCGGGCGTTTCGCTCGCTAAAGCTAGGTCAGCGCGCAACGCCAATCGCGCGGGTTTCGCGAATCACGGTCACACGAATTTGGCCGGGGTAGGTGAGCTGATCTTCGATTTGCGATGCGATCTCACGCGCGATGTCTGGCATGTCGTTGTCGGTAATCTTGCCGTGCACGCGGCCGCTGCCGTTGCCTGCCGCGCCGTTTCCGCCACCATTCCCGCCGTAGATTGCGTCCCACCCCATGGCGGGACGGTTGTCCACTTTGGACTCACGCTCGCCCACGAACACGCGTACTTCGCGTCCGCCTTGCATAATGTGCACGCGCTCAACGCCTTTGACGCTGAGGGCAATGCGTTCGATGTCGAACACCTTGCTCGCGAAGGCTTCTTGGATTTCGCGACGGGCCCCAGGCCGTGCGCCGCTGATGGCGTCGCCCGCGGCGGTGATCTCGGCGTAAGGCGAAATCAACGGCTCCTCGCCGTGGTGAGCCCCAATCGCGTTGCAGACTTCTTCTGACTCACCTTGGTGGCGTGCGACATCAGCGCCGAGCAAGGCATGGGAACCTTCGTGGTCGTGCGTCATTGCCTTGCCAATGTCATGCAGCAGACCGGCGCGCCGACCGACCTTGACGTCTAGGCCGAGCTCGGCCGCCATCAGACCGCAAACGTAGGCGACTTCCACGGCGTGGTGCCATTGGTTCTGCGAGTAGCTGGCACGGTAGAGAAGACGCGAGAATAGGCGGCGTACTTCGCCCTCGAGCGGTGCAATTTTCAAGATGCGTGTGGCGCGTTCCGCGGCCTTGTCGAGCTCTTTGTCTACCTCTTTTTGCACGCGTTGCAGCACGGTTGGAATACGGTCCACGTGCACCACGCCCTGGTTCTTCATGTAGACGAGCGTACGCCGGCTGATCTCGCGTTTGAGCGGATCAACGCCGCGCACGTCAATGAATTTTCCCTCGTCGTTGAGGTTGAACTCTGCATCCGTGGCGGCAATGAAGGCCTCGCGGAAAAGCGGATCGTTCGAGACCTTGTCGACAATCTCTGGGTCGGTGAGCCGAAAGCCAGGGTGTTCTTCCTCTGGCTGATGGCTCATGTTGAAGCGCTCGTTGGAGATTTGGATGACGCGTTTGGCCAAGCGCTCGGCGTCGCCTTTGGCGCTTTCTTCCGCAGTCAGCTTGAGGTTGGTGGCGTGCAGGTTGGCATCTGTGAGGTGCGCTTCAACCATTTCACGCACGGCGCTCGCTTCTTCTACGCCGCTCCGTTCAATGAGTTGCTTACGTAAGCGGATCAATAAGTCACCCCGGAACTTTGGCACCGGAATGATCTTGCTCTGTTTGTCCTTGAGCTCTGTTTCTCTGGTTTGTACGGCGCGGCGGCGCTCGTTAACGGCGGTCTCCCGGGCTTTAATCGATTGCTCTTTGCGCTCGAGGCGCTCGCCCATGTCTTTGAGGTCTTTTTGCACCTGGTCGAGTGTGGTGTTGAAGCCTTCGCGCATGTCACCGCCCGCGACCTTTGCTTCTGATTTTGCAGCCTGCAGCCTCCGCTCAGCGTCTGCTTTGGCGGCTTGAAGCTTTTGTTGGATGTCTGAATCGACCGTTGCGGCGGTGACCGCCGGCTTCACGGTAAACTTGAGAATGACTAACGCGACGACGGCTGAGCCAAGCGCCACGACGATTGGGAGGACCATGTCTTCAGTCTACCCTAAGGTTCTAGGAGAATGCCAACTCGGAACTCAATCGGCATGTTGAAGCGCCCGGCACCCCATAAACGCGGGGATAAACTGAACTCACCAAAAACGCCCCAAGGGCCGAGTTTGAACTGGTACCCGGCGCCAATGCCCAGTGCGCCTTCAAAGGTTGCGCGGACCGAACCTGTGCTGTTGGTGGCGGCAGCGATTTGCGCCGCCGTTAGGTCAACAAAGGCCCGAATGAAGATACCCATGAACGGGAAAATACGAATGCCGGGGCGGAAGCGAAAATTGAAACCTAAGTCCGTGCGCTGCTCGAGGTTGAAGGCCACGCCAAGGTCGATCGAGATGAGCCCAAAGCTGTA
>JBIKMD010001035.1:0-2684 GCA_044359465.1 Myxococcota bacterium | reverse complement strand
TGGTACGACAGGCGCGTCGAGTGCTCCGTCCCAAGTGATCCCCTACTCGCGCGCTTCATGCTGAACGCCGTCGCCCGCGAGCTACGAGACAGCCTCATGCAGCGCGCGCCCTTTCCAACGGGCACGCGCCACTACGGCAACGCGCGCTGGCCCTTTGCTTGTGGTGTTGGCGCGTCGTTTCAGCACGACCTTTCTAACAAACATGTGGCAATCATTGGTGCAGGCAGTATCGGCAGCGAGCTTGCGCGTTTGTTAGACACGCTCGGTGCACGTCTTTCGCTCATTGACGCGGCTGCCGTGAGCGTCTTCAACCCGCAAAGGCAATGGTTCTCTACCCGCGAGATTGGTCAACCCAAAGTCGCGGTGCTTGCCTCGCGCCTTCGTCGCGCCAACGCCTTGCAGCTAGAAGCGAACGAGGCGGTGCTCGAAGCACTGCTCGCGAGTGATAGGCCGGACTATGTCGTGCTCGCCACAGGCACGCACCATCACCACCCACTGGCGCGTGTCCTCTGGCGCCACCAGATTCCACACATTGCGACCTGCGCGTATCCGCAGGCGCGTTTCTTTGAGGCACTGATCGCCATCCCTACTCGGCAGACGCCCTGCTACGACTGCTACCGCGGTCACTTGCACCGCGGGGTTCAAGCGCCACCTGTCCCTGCAGACGACGTGTCATCTTTTCTTTACATCGAACCCGATCAGGGCAAACGCGACCAGACTTATAAAGATCTGGTGGCAGAGCCGGCAACGGCGATCGAGACGAGCCGTGTTGCGGATGTAGCTACTGCTTGCCTCATCGGTCTGACACAGGGCGCGGCGTGGATGGAACGCGCCATCCAGGAACACACACTGTGCCTCATTGGCGGCAACACCACGGTCACGCTTGCAGGTGGCGATCCGGCGTACGGCATTACACACGCTGGCCAAGTGGTGCGCGTGGGGCTCGAGGATCTGATTGGTGACACGCACACTTGCGCCACCTGTGGACGCGAGCTGAAGCCAACGCACAAAGTCACGCGTGAACAAGTGAGCGCTGCCATTGAAGACGCCGCATTGCTCGCGTGACGGACAGATAAAACGACGCCTTACACCAGGTACTCACGCATCATCATTGGGGAATCAGCGTCGAAAATTGGGCTCAGACTGCTCCGACGCGACGAACGAAATAGAGGGAGGCGCAGGCAAGAACGCCAGCAAGCGCGTTGAACGCGACATCCCGTAGGTCGTACATTCGCGAAGGCAGAAGCGCTTGGATCCCCTCGTCGAGCCACCCAGCAGCCAGCGTAAACCCCATGGCACGGACGAAACGGTAGCGCCCCGGAAACGCGGCGAACGCCAGCAGGGCCACGATGCCGTATTCGAGCAAGTGCATGCGTTCTTCGGCGCGTGGCATGTGCATGAGCACAAGGCCGTAAGTCAGCGCCACTAAAGCCAAAGCGGCGATCAGTCGCACGCGCCTTTGGCTCACGCGCAGCAGCAGACCCGTGGCAAGTGCACCCGTCGCGACGAACGCGATTGTCACTGCCGGCCCAAGCCAGCCGTCCGGCCTGAGCCAGTCCACGACCGTTCTCACCACGCCTAATGTCGAATAGAGCAGGATCAACCAGGCCGCTAAGGCCCATCTGGAAACCTTCGTCACGTGACGTCACCCCTTAGCGCTGAAACAACTCCATACAGCGTTGCGGGTGAAAAGCGCAGTGTGCTAGCCGCCGGGGCCATGAGTGTCATTCTAAGCGTATTAGTCGTCGTCGCTGCGCTCGCAGCCGTGTTCTCCATGATGGCTTCGGCCGCTGCCAAAAAGAAAGCTGACGAGGTCATTGCGATCAAAGTCCAGCTCGAACGCGACGTTGAAGAGGCGCTCAAGCGCAAAGCAGCGCTCGAACAAGAGCTGCAACAGCTCAAACACGATCTGCGCGACACAAAAGACGAAAACAAAGCGCTCAAGAAGAAGCGCTACGAAGAAAAAAAGTCGCCCCCACCAGCGGCAGCTCCGGTGGTGATGGAAACGACGACGAGTCAGGCAGCGGCACCCTCCACTAACGATGCGGCCGAGCGCGCACGCCTCGAAAAGCAGTGGGCGGACGCTTTCGCTGAGCTCACCGCATTAAAAGCCAAAAACGCCACGCTAGAAAAAGAGCTTGCGGACGTTCAGCAAAAAGCCGCGAGCCGCACCGCAGCGTCCGAGAGCGACAAACAAACGATCGCAGCCTTGCGTGAACAGATCGCCGTGGAAAAGAAGCGCGTTGGCGCAGAAGAAAAAGTGATCATGGACATGCGCCGCAAGGTCGAATGGCACCGCCGTATCCACCTCGTGCAACAAAAAGAGCTCGAGAAAGAGCAAGACAAGACCGCGCACATTCGCCAGCGCTTCCTAGATGTGTGCGTCGATGTTGTTGGTCTACAGAAGTTGCTGCCGAACGCCGTGGCCCCAAGTCTTGCGAGCGAGCACAGCCTCCGCGAAGTGGAGCGTCTGCAGCAGGAGCAAACGGCCTACAAAGCCGCTCAAGAGCTCGAAGCGAAGAAAGAAGCCACCGCGCCCCGCGACGATAAGTCCCCTGCAGCCGCTGCGAACTAGCTAGAGCGTGTCCGGAGATTCGCTTCGGCGCACGTCTCCCCCAAGTGTCGTCATGGATATCACGTGCCCACCCACCCCGACGTGCGCCTCATCGAGTGCTTCGCGGTAG
>JBIKMD010001034.1:0-2685 GCA_044359465.1 Myxococcota bacterium | reverse complement strand
CACCGGAGGTTCGGTAGGAACAGGGTCCGTCGGCACTGGTGGTTCAACTACAGGTGGCGTCTCCTGAGGCTTTGGCGTTTCCGAGGCCGCAGGTTTCTCTTTTTTGGGTGTCTCGGACTTTGGCGCGGTGGCCTCTTGTGGCGCTGTTTGACTCGGTTCTGATGTGACAGCGGAACCGCCGCACGCAGCGTGGGCAAACAAGGCAAATACAAACAAACGAAGATGAGTCTTTTTCACGTCGGCGCCGTTAGCAAGTCAGACCAAGATAGGGAACGAAAAAAAACGAGCACTCGGATACTTCTGACTGCCGAGCGGGAACAGCGCAAGCTGCTGGCATGTTTTGGACGCGCTTGGTGAAGGCGCTGCAGCGGCCGCGCTAGTTGCAGGTTTGTACGGAAGAGATCCATGACGCGATGAGCGCAGCGCCCTCGTCATCGATGAGCGTCGAGCCGATGGGTGGCATACGATAGCTTTGGTTGCTGACACGCTCATGGAGCACAGAAAGCTCCGGCTGCCCTGGCGCGAAGACGCTTGCTGCTGCACCTAGCCCGGCATCGCCATAACTCGGGCTCACATGACAGATATTCATGGCCGCAAAAGGGATGGTCGCACGAAAGTCGAGGCTCACCGGGGTTGGCCCACCGTTGCGATGACAGTTGGAACAGTTGCTGTGCAAGTAAGCGCGCGCGCGCAACGTCAGATCGTCGGCCCCTTGGGGGTCTGCGAGCCTAGGCAGCGATCCTGAGGGTAAAGCAATCACACCAATGTGGTCCAGCGTCGCAAGCTGGTTCGCTGTGCGCCCAGAAGCGGGATAGAGCATGTGCTTGTTGAGCTGCGCGAGCTCTGGCCCGAGCGTGAAGCCCGCCGCCGATGTATGACATTGCAGACATTGACCCCGTGACGGGAATTGCCAGGTCTGCGACCCCACTACCGCGGTTTGCGCCGAGTCGATGAGCACGGCGTCCGTCTGGGTGTCATTCCAAACATAGGTGTAACCGCTCCAGGTCCCGCCGTAGCGCATGAGCAGGCGCGTCTCGAGCCTACGGCCCGGGAGCGAAAACTGTTTTACGAGCACACTGCCGTCTGGAAACACGAAGTCGCCGTCAGCACCGAGTGAGATGCTCGTGCCATTCGGAATCGCAAACCAACGCTCTTTGCTGGCGCCATCCGACCAAAGCGGCGCGTTCACATCGTAAGGGATCAACCCAGACGCGGGCAAAGCTGGGTTCGCAGCCTGCATGCAGCCGGTTTGCGAAAGTAAGGACGGGAACGCAGACGTCACACCAGTCGTTGGTGGATCCAAACGGCGAAACTGGCCGGAGTAGTTCCGCGCGATGTAGAGCTCGCCCGCTTCGTCCTCATGCAGCGTGATGCCGCCGCCACTTTGCGCTGTCACACGTCCGAGCTCGGCACTGGCGCTCGTAGAGGCTGCGCTGATGTTTTCGACGGTGCCGCCGACGAGCGATTCGCCAAGCCACCAAAGCTCACCCGAGTTGAAGTCTCCAAAAAAATAACGGCCGAGATAACCTGTGAGCCGCGAGCCACGGTAAACAAAACCGCCCGAGACGCTGACGCGACCGCCAGACGTTTGGTACTCGGCGACAGGGGCTTGTGCGTCGCTCAGTGGGCAACTTGCTTCATTCAGCACAGCCGTTGAACCGCGGCAGTGATTGCCCTCGCGCACACTCCAGCCGTAGTTGCCACCGGGCGTGAGCTTGTCGATTTCTTCCCAGGCGCCCTGCCCCACGTCACCCACCCACACATCACCTGTGCCGCGATCGACACTGAAGCGCCACGGGTTGCGCAATCCCCACGCGTAGATGAGCGAACGATTGCCCTGAATCACAGGGTTGTCATCTGGCACGCATGGCGGGGAGCTGCAGTGCACATCCATACGTAGCATCTTGGCCAGCAGCGTGTTTAGATTTTGCCCGTTCTGGAACGTATCGTTCGAGCCGCCGCCATCACCAAAGCTCATTAGCAACACGTGCGATCCGTCAGCGCGTGGGGCGAAGGCGATGTAACCACCTTTGTGATTGTTCGACGGCTGGCGCAAGTAGGTGGTGGCAGTGAGCGGAATGTGGGACTCCGCCGAATTGCTGAAAGTAAGCGCGTCGCCGCTGCCGCTGGTCTCAATGGTAAAGCGCGTGAGGTACGAACACATTTCACCGCTGCTCGAAGGGCCAGGGCATACACCATCATTGGCCGCTCGCGTATAAGACAGATAGAAGTGAGGCCGACCAGCGCTAAACGCAGGGTCGATCGCAAAACCGAGCAAGCCCCCTTCTCCATTTGTCGATACGCGCTCACTGATGTCGATCACTTGCACACCAGCGGTGACTGAAGTGCCGTCATCATCATCCTGGCGATACGCGACGATGTAACCTTCTCGGTAAGCGACGAACCACCAGCGCTTGCCGTTGAGGCGAATGGCGTGAGCCACCATGAGATAACCAAGCGCTGGCGTGTTGCCGATCGAGGTGAACGGCGCGCTGACGGAGAGCACGCCGGCAGTTACAGGAGGCGGCCGAGCTACGCAGGTGGTGTTCGAGGGGCGCGCATCCAAGCCATAGGTGATGCCAGTGGTGCCGGTAGTGCCAGTGGTGCCTGTGACGCCGGTGGTGCCTGTGACGCCGGTGGTGCCTGTGACGCCGGTGGTGCCTGTGACCCCGGTGGTGCCTGTGA
>JBIKMD010000069.1:0-9583 GCA_044359465.1 Myxococcota bacterium | reverse complement strand
CGGCTGGGGCGGTGATGAACTTGATCGCGTTGTTGAGCGCGTTGTCCATCGACTCGAGCATAAGCATCTTGAGCGCCATTGGCGGTCCCTTGAGCGTTTCATAGTAACGCTGGCGGTCGCTCGAGTGGATGATGCAGGGATAGTAGCCTTCGTGAATGAGGTATTGGTTCATCACGATGCGTGCGATCTTGCCCGAGTGTTCGCTGAACGGGAACACTTGCATCAAGTGGAAGTGCGCCCACGCGGCGAGCTTGATCGGATGATAGTCTTTGACCTCAGCCGACGTGAGCAATTCGAGCGACTTCGACAATTGGTAGCTGATTTTGTTCGGCAGCGCGATGTCGTGGAAGTAGGTGCGATGAATCGGAATGTCTTTGCGGTAGCGCCCTTCAACCGCATCGTCGTTCAAGTACACGAGGCGTTTGTGCAGTTGCTTCAAGGACTCGATGGTGATCTTCACCTTCTTAGCCTTGGCGAACTCGCGTCCATCTTGAATGGCAGCAACGTGATTGCGGATCTCTTGGTAGGTCGAGAGATGACTCACATCCGCTAGGATGCGATTCTCGAGTGCGGCAGTGATCTCAGCTTGTGAGTACACAACGCCCTCGAGCGCGCTATCGTGATGCACCCAGGAGATGTCGAGCATCTTCTGGAAGTCATCAGTCATTTGCTTCTTCTTCAGAATGTCTTTGAGCTGGGCAGTTTTCTTGTCTAGTTCGGAATAAATGTGTCGCATTCGGCTCGGGCACTCCTGACGTTCATGACGTCGATGGGGCACTGCAAAACAACCAACGGTTTCTCGATAAAAACGACAGCTCTGACGCCGCGATCAACTGCACCGCGAGGACTCGGAAGGTGTCAGACTCGGATCAAAACTGTCAACGGTCGGAAGAACTGTCGATGTAAATTTTTCGACACATAACGCGGCGCATTACTCGGGAAATGTAGGGCTTAGTCGCCTTGTAAGCAGACCGTTTTTCACTCACGGAAGTTGTTGAACGTGAGCTCGATCGGGAATTTTTTCGATTTTACGAAGGCGATCGCAGACTGCAAATCGTCCCGATTTTTCCCGCTCACGCGAACCGTGTCGCCTTGAATCGAACCCTGCACTTTGAGCCCGCTGTCCTTGAGCGCTTTGACGATTTCCTTCGCGCGATCCTGGGCTATGCCTTCGGTGAGCTTGATGTCTTTCTTCACGTGCCCCTTTGCTGTGGGCTCGACTTTCCCGCTCTCGTCCAAGAAGAAGAGACTCACGCTGCGCTTGACGAATCTAGCGTGAAGCACCTCGATCGCCGCATTCAAGCGGTCTTCCACATTGGCGCGAACGGTGATGGTGTCCTCACTCTTCACAATTTCGGCAGATGTATTTTTGAAATCGAAGCGCGTCAGTAATTCTTTCTGCGCTTGGACGACGGCGTTTTCTACTTCTGCCGAATTCATTTTGCTGACGATGTCGAAGGACGGCATTTCACTCTCCAGAATAGTATTAATCGACGTGGATGACTTTGACGCCGTCGGGCGGGACGAACAAGAACGCTTCTTTCTTGAGGCCTTGGTTGAGCTTGATGTTCTTGAGCTCGAGCACGTTCAGGTTGCCGAGGTGGTCCTTGGCCATGGCTTTCTCGATGAGGCCATCTTTGCCTAGGTAGAAGACAACGTCTTTGACGCTTGGGTCCGGCTGCTTGGGCGTGAGCTTCACCGCGGTGGCAGGCACGGGTTTGCCCTGGGGGTCCGGCCCGTTGAAGTGTTTCACATCAAAGTCCGCCGTGAGCTTTTTAGCGGTCCACAAGAACGAGAGGCCCGCAGAAATGTCCGCCTCTTGGTACTTGTCGTTCACAATGACCTGCGCTTCTTCTGGCTTGTAGAACCAAAGCCGTTTGCCATCGATGACGAAGTTCTTTTCGTTGGGCGCGGCGTAGTCCCAACGCATGAGGCCAGGCTTCTTGATGAACAGCTGGCCTGCTTCGCTGCGGCCCTTGCCTTTGCGCGTTGCGGCATAGTGCGTGTGCGTGAAATCCGCAGAAAAATCGGCCGCGGCATCGAAGTTTTTTTGCATTTGCTCGACGAGCTCGTTGGGTGTCGCCGGCCCGTTTGTTGGCGCAGCGAATGCGAGCAGGAGTAAGGGCAGCATCATCATGCCATTACAAACAACGTGATCTGCCAAATGGCAAGGACGCGGGGCGGGGGAGCGCCGATATCCAAAGCGATGAAGATTGTAGACCGGCCTCTTGTGCAGCCCGCCCCAGCTGATGCGCCCCAAAAAGAGCTCGTGCAGCTCTCCAAAGCCTCGGCCCCGGGGCCCATGGAACGTGATGAAATGCAGGCCCGCTCGGCCTCCCACAACCGTGACGCCGGGAGCCGGAAAGGCGCCGCTATCCTGACTGTGGCGCTCGGTCTGATCGGCACCGGTGCTCTCGTTGTGGGAATGCCACTGCTTGGCGCCGGGTTGTTGTTTGGTGGCATCATGCTCGCGCCAACGGCTAAGCCCTTCGACTAGCGCTAGTGGCGGATGAACGCCGCGACGACCTCAATCAAAATGAGCACCACGACCAGCGTTTCGATGAGCAGCGCGCGGTCCGTGTTGATTTGATCGCTGAGCAGCTCTGTCACCTTGCTGATCAGGTTCACCTTGCGCTCGACCTGTTCTTGCCAGCGCGACAGATTGAATTGTTTGGTTGCCGCTTGGTAGAACTTTGCCAGATACGGATCGCCCACCCACTTCAAAGAGTTTTCAATCCGCTCTGTGAGCGCCGTGACTTCGAGCACGACCTGCAGCAGCTTGCGGGTGAGTGCGCGAACTTCGCGTTTGCGCATCTTGCCGCGAACGCGTTCGACCTCGTGGTACATCACGGCGAGCTCGCGATCCAAGAAGTCATCGTAGTAGCGAAGCTCGAGCAGCTGCGCCGATGCGAACTCGATGAGATCGGGGATGTCGCGGTCGCCGCGCGGATCGTAGACGAACGCGCTGTTGTAATCGATCACCGCAAGCTCATCTTCGTAGTACGAAAAACGCATCTCCACCGCGTCAGCGAGCGCTTCGTGCGCAATGCCGCGGGGTGAGTTGTCAGACAACAACAAGCGCGGCAGCAGTGGGTGCGCAGCGAGCGTGGGAATCGAGGGCGCTTCAAGAAAGCTTTCAATGAAGGTGACGGTGTAGTCTTCGACGAAGCCAGAAAACTTGGGGCGGAGCATGACCGACTTGATGTCGTCTGACACCTGCTGCGCCAAATCCTTCGCGAGCTTCTCGACCGCAGCGTTGTCGCTCATGCGGGCGTTGAGATTCACGAGCTCGTCGAAGGTGGCACCCCGTGGCACCTGCACCTTGAGCACAATGCTGAGCACGCCAATGTCGAAGATGCGCACGTGGCTGTCCACCGCGAAATCAACGCCATCGAGCGCAATGCGCTGCTGCCCGAGCTCATAGGAGAGCGGCGGACTCGAAATGGAGAGCTGGTTTTTCTGAAAGCGCCGTAAATCGAGACGTCGTGTTTCGCCTTGCTGCACACGATTTGCAGCGCGATCGAGATCGATCGCGTCAGCGACGTCGAAGAGCCGGTACAAGAGCAAGCTGCCGCGTTGGATGCGCAGATCGCTCACGCATTCGCCTCGCCGCCGCCAGCTGCTTCGAGCCCGTCATCGAGTCGCTTGACGATGTCATTCAGCGAATCAAGCACCACGGGATCCAAACCAGGGATTTCGATGAGCGCTTTGCTGAGGCGTTCAGCAAGCTCTTTCGCCCGGCGAATCGCACGCGCGGATTTATCTTCAGGTGCCGTAGCGACATGGGCGTCGGACACTAGATCACGCCAGCGCGCCGTGACCGTGCGAGGCGACCATTGGTTTTCGAAGGCCTGCTCAGCGAAGGTGTTTAGCTCTTCAGGCGGAACTTCTTCAGCCTCGCGCTTCTTCTGAATGAAGTCGACGACATTGAGCTGCGGCAGCTCATTGCGCTTCTCCGGGTTCAGAAAATCGGGCTTGGTCTCACGCACAAAGGTGAAGGTGCGCACGAGCTTGTACGCTGTCTCGCGCTTAATTTGCAGCTCTGCCGTGATGTAGCGGTCAAAGCTGTCGTAGCCCCACTCGGTGTAGAGCTTCTTGTCCATCACCTCGGCAAGGCGGCTTCCGAGCTCCACCCACGTGGTTTTGAACACACGTGCAGATTCCAGAACGAGTGCGCGCGGAGAATCGGGCTCGATCTGCGAGAGCTTTTCTTCGATCGCCGCGATCGTTTTCGAACGCGCGGCTGACATTAGCGACGACGGGCCTTTTCGACGAGGAGTGGCTTGCCGTTGTGATCTTTGCCGTTGAGACCCAGCACTTTGTCGAAAGCGTCATCGTTCACGCGAATGAAGGTGGCTGTCTTGCGCACTTCTTCATCGCTGAACACTTCTACTGGCACGCCGGCGAGCTGTGCGAGCAAGGCACTGACGCCGCCTTTCGCCAGGCCATCTGCCTCGCCAACGCCCACGAACAGCTTGCGCGGACGGTGGTCCTCGGCGCGCGCCTCGGGGGCTGGTGCGCGCTCGAGGCGTGGTTTTTGTGCGCGTGGTTCTTCGCGGTGTTCGCGTGGTTGTGCATCGCGGTGGTCACGCGGTGGTGCTTCGCGTCGCGGTTGCTGCTTTTCTTCCGCGGGTGCATCGCCGAGCAGGCTCGGGCGGTTCGCTTTCGACAAAAACTGCTTCAGCAAATAGGCGACGACGACGCTCGCCTTGTCGTTCTTCAAAATGGTCTCGGCGGTGTGCATGTGCTGGCCGACTTCTGATTGCTCTGCCTGTTCCAAAAGCTGTTTCATGATTCGCTCGCTGCGCATTTGCGCGATGACTGAAAATTCCGGGAGTGTTTGGAGCTGCAGCTCCACGCCAAAGTCGCGCTTCAAAACCGAGCGCGTTTGCTCTTCGCCGCCACCAATGAGGCTGATTGCGGTGCCTTTTTTGCCGATACGGCCCGTACGGCCCGAGCGGTGAATGTACACCTCTGGATCTTCGGGCAGCGAATACATGAACACGTGCGACAGATTACGAATGTCGATACCGCGCGCGGCAACGTCCGTCGCAACCATCATGCGCAACTTGCCGAGCTTGATCGCTGCAAGCACACGTTCGCGTTGTGACTGCGACAGGTCGCCGCTGAGCGCCTCAATGTCGTAGCCCAGGTTGCCAAGGTATTTGTGAATGATGTCCACGTCCGAGCGGGTGTTGCAGAAGACGATGCAACTCTCAGGACGCTCCACTTCCATCAGGTAGAGCAAGTTACGTGGTTTGGGCAGACGCGGATCCGACAGATACATTTTGTGCGTGATGCCCGCCGCAGACATTTGTTCGCCGGCGGAGAGATCGATGCGCTCGGGATCTTTGAGGAAAGAGCGGGCGGCGCGCTCGATGGTAAACGGCAAGGTCGCAGAGAACAGCAGGGTCTGGCGCTCTTTGGGGAGGCGCTTGATGACCCACATGATGTCTTCCCAGAACCCCATGGACAGCATCTCGTCCGCCTCATCGAGCACGAACGCTTCAATGCGCGTCAGGTCGAGATTGCCTTGCTCGACTTGGTCCATGATGCGGCCAGGCGTGCCAACAACCACGTCTACACCGCGTTCGAGCGCGTCGTTCTGTTTGCCGAAGCCAACGCCGCCATAGATGGCGATGCTGTTGATGCCTTTGTCTTCGCCGAGCATCGCAATCTCTTTTTCGACTTGAGATGCGAGCTCGCGTGTTGGGCAGAGCACCAGGATGCGTGGGCGCCTGTCGCCCCCGTGCGGGCTCATGCGCTGCAAAAGCGGAATGCCGAACGCACCGGTTTTTCCGGAGCCGGTCTTGGATTGGACCAAAATGTCACGCCCTTGGCTTACCGCCGCGAACGTACGTTTTTGGACCTCTGTCGCGCGCGTGAAACCTGCGCGGTTGAGGCTCTTCAAAATGGATTCATGGACACCGAGTTGCTCGAACGTGGTGTCAGAGAAGACGAGAGCTGATTGCTCAACCTCGATGGCGTTCTCTTCTAATTGGGGCTCACTCATATACGTGACACGGGGCCCTAGCAGCCGCAGCCCCATGCGTCACGTCCTGGCCCGAAATTCTCGAAAGGACTAGGTTTTGCAGGGGGCTTTTAAGCCTGATACCCTGCGCCGATGTACGGTCTCACAGTGCAACACGCGGCAGTGCTCGGCGGGGGTTCGTTTGGAACCGCGCTGGCTGCCGTGCTCGGCCAAAAACATACGCGTGTCACGCTTTGGTCCAATGAACCGGAAGTCGTTGAGACGGTGCAGCGCAAGCATGAAAACCCAAAATACTTAGAGGGCGTAGGGCTTCCCGCATCGGTCGCCGCCACGCTCGATGTGCGAGCGCTCGCCAGCGCTGAGCTGGTAGTCATTGCGGTGCCTTCGCATGCTGTGCGTGAGGTTTTGAGCAATGTGCGAAAAATAATACATCAAGACGCCATTGTGGTGTGCGCAGCGAAAGGCATCGAAGTGGACACACTCGATCTGATGTCTGACGTTTGTGACGCCTCGCTGGATCGGCCGGAACGCATTGCCTATTTGTCCGGTCCTTCGTTTGCGCGCGAGGTGGCAGAAGGGCTGCCCACGAATGTGCTCGTCGCAGCCCGCTCACACGAGACGGCGGTGCGTGCGCAGCAACTCGTCTCCATGCCGTATTTTCGCTGTTATACGTCAACGGATGTCACTGGCATTGAGATCGCGGGCGCAGCGAAAAATGTCTACGCGATTGCCGCGGGTTGTTTGGATGGCATGGGCCTAGGTTTGAATGCCCGTGCTGCGCTGATCACGCGAGGACTGAACGAAATGACGCGTGTGGGGCTCGCGCTGGGCGCCGAACCGCTCACGTTTGCAGGGCTCGCTGGCGTTGGCGACCTCGTTCTCACTTGTACGGGCGCCCTCTCGCGCAATCGGCAACTCGGCATGCTGCTTGGTCAAGGCCGGACGCTGCACGACGCGCTCATTGAAGTACGAACGGTCGCGGAGGGCGTCAAAACCGCGCAAGCACTCTACAGGTTAGCGGTGAAACACGGGTTGGATTTGCCCATCGCGATGCGAATTTACGGCGTTCTCTTTGAGCAACTCGAGGTCCACGAGGCGCTGCGTCAGTTGATGTCGCGCGAGCTCAAACCCGAGTGGTCTTGAGCGCAGTGCGATCGATTTTTCCGCTTGGCAGCAGCGGTAACGCATCGACGATGTGGAACACATTCGGCAGCATGTAGCCCGGCAGCATCTGCGCTAGATGGTGGCGCAGCACCTGATGGCTGAGCGCTGCGCCCGGCCGCCGCCTCACGAAGGCAACGAGGCGATCGTTGTCTAAGAGCACGGCCGCTGCGCTCACCTCAACGTGCTCGCATAACTGGATTTCGATTTCGCCGAGCTCCACGCGGTGGCCTCGTACCTTCACCTGGTCATCGATCCGTCCCCGAAACATGAGCTTGTCGCCAGTGCGCACGACCTTATCGCCGGTGGCATACACGCGTTCACCGGGAGAGCGCTCGAAGAACTTTTCCGCAGTGAGTGCGGGCCTTTGCCAATAACCTTCGGCGAGCAAAGGGCCCCCAATGCACAGCTCTCCCTCCTCGCCGTCTCGAACGGGCCGCCGTGCGTCATCGAGCACGTGAAGCGTCGTGTTGGCGAGTGGCTCACCGAGATAGATCGCGTCATCTTCCGCGTGTACGCGATGCGCAGTGCACCAAATCGTCGCTTCGGTCGGACCATACGTGTTCCACACCTTGGTAGACCAACGACAAAGCGTGTCTTTGAGCGCCATCGACCACGGCTCACCGCCACAGAGAAGTGACACCCCGTGAGGCGGATCAAAATCGACGTCGACCAAAGTGCGATAGGTGGTGGGTGTTGCTTGTACCAAGTCGACGCCGCTCGAAACGAGTCGCGCGAGCGCCAAGGGGTCTCGCTTGTCGTCGCTGCCTGCCAGAAGCATCTGCTTGCCTAGGTACAAGGGTAGATAGAGCTCGAGCCCACAAATATCGAAGGAAATCGACGTATGGGCGAGCACGCATGAAAAAGGGCCGATCCGTTCGCCCATGCTCGTCAGAAAATTGGCGAGTGCGGTGTGACCAATCTCGACGCCTTTTGGCCTGCCGGTGGAGCCCGAGGTGTAAATCACATACGCCGAGCGCCCGGCAGAAAATGGGCTCGTCCCGTCTTTGGGATTCACCACTACCGGGCCGGAAAAACGAGCGAGTCTTTCTTCCCCAAGCGCATCCGCAATCGCGAGGCGTGCACTGGCGTCTTCCAGAATGTAGGCGATTCGATCCGCCGGCTGGTCCAGATCGATTGGCACGTATGCAGCGCCCACTCTCCAGGCCGCCAGCAACGCGGCAATCAGTTGAGGCGAACGATCCATGCAGACGGCCACTCGGTCACCAACCTGAACACCTTGCTCGACGAGCCTCGCTGCATACGCTTGCGTGAGGCCATCAAGCTCGCCATAACTCACCGTCTCGCCGCGAAAAGTAATGGCCGTTGCGCTCGGGTACGACGCGAGCATACGAAAAATCTCGGCGCCAGCGTGAGTGGTCATGTCAGCCTCGCGAACAGCGCTACCGCTTCGCTTCTTGAGCGCGCGAGGCTCATGTCAGCCTCGCAGACAGCGCTACCGCTTCGCTTCTTGAGCGCGCGAGGCTCATGTCAGCGCTTCCGCAAGCTCGCACAGCACAGGGCGGCTAAAAAACAACAGTGGCTCGAGCGCGAGGCCGTCGTTTTTCGCGAGCTTGCACACGTAGAGCAAGATCATCGAGTCTCCGCCAAGGTCAAAAAAGTTATCATGTCGGCCAATCGGCTTGTCGATTTTTAGCGCTTGCGTCCACCACGCCGCCAGCCGTTTTTCCACTTCGGTCGTTGGCGCCTCGAACGGATACTCGCGCGGTGGGTGCCATGGAGGCGGTGGCAATGATTGCATTCGTAGGCTTCCGTCTTCATTGCGCGGAAGCATGGGCACCACGATCACGCTGTCGAGCGCCGTCGTGGTCTGCGCCAGAACATGACGCGCCACTTCGTGTGGTTTTGGCGCAGCATCAGCGCGCGGCGTGACGTAAAGTGCAGTTCTTGCCTGCCCGCGACCGTCGACACCAAAAAAGAGCTCCGCTTCTCCAACGAGTGGGTGCGTTTTGCTCGCTGCAGTGATCATCGCTGGCGTGACTGCGCCGTCGCGGTCCGTCTCTGCTCCGGCGAAGCTCGAGACCAGTGCACCGGGCGTTGCGCAAACGCTGCCAACGAGCTTTCGCAGGTTTTCCGCCCACATCCGCATCAGCCCCTCAGCGAACACATCGCGACGAAAACAACAGATGAGATCCACTTGCTCGGGTCCGCGCTCTTCTACGTCGAGCAGAAGATCGAACTGCGAACCAAAAGGATCTTGCGCCGCGAGCTCTACGCGATGACCCGGGAGCGCACTCCCGAGCTCACCATCGCCGATCGCTCGAATACGATGATGGTGAATCACCGCATCAACTAGTACCTGGCGCTTCGCAACGCGCGGCGCCGAGAGATCCTGCAACACCGTCGCAAAGGGCACAGACGCATGCGCTTTTGCGTCGCGCAGACTCGCGCACGCTGCCAAAGCGTGAG
>JBIKMD010001131.1:0-2687 GCA_044359465.1 Myxococcota bacterium | reverse complement strand
TATTATCCAAAATGTCTGCAAATCAATAAAATAGGTTTCTAAAACCTAATGTTTAATTATTGATTGTATTCAGTTTTCTTGTGCAAATTTGTGCAAATTTTGTGCAAATGATCTCAAGACCTTCCATTTCATTTTTTTTGGATACCCGATATAAAAAAGCAAACGGTCTGTTTCCATTAAAGCTGAGGGTTTATTCGCCACAGCTGGGAAAGAAAAAACTCTATTCCACTGTATTCAATATGAGTGAAGCGGAATTTGAAAATACATGGCATACCAAAAGACCACGAAAGGAGTTTCAAGCAAACCGTTTGATTTTGCAGGAACTTGAGAATAAAGCGAATGATGAAGCTGCTGAATTGAGAGTTTTTTCGTTTGAACAGTTTGAAAAGCGACTTTTCCAAAAGTCAGGAAGCAGGGCGGATATCATTTGCCATTATCAGGAAATGATTGCCAGCCTGAGGGAAAACAACCAATATGGAAACGCAAGTAATTATCAGCTGAGTTTGAAATCCCTGTTGAATTTTGTGCAGCATCGTACCGGCAGGAAGGCCACGAAGCTGCTTTTTGGTGAGATTACAAAGGATTGGTTGATTAAATATGAATCGGATATGCTGAACAGACTTAACCGTTCCCGAACCACTGTTTCAATGTACCTTAGGGCACTGAGGGCCATTTTCAACGAAGCAATCAGACAATGTGATATCAGCACCGAAGCCTATCCTTTCGGTAAAAATCAATATCAGATTCCAGCAGTTCGGAGCGTAAAGAAAGCACTGAGGAAGGAAGACCTGAGAATACTCATGGATGCCGAAGCTGGAAGTCCTGAACAGGAAAAGGCAAGGGATTTTTGGTTCTTCAGTTATGCCTGTAATGGAATCAACATTAAGGATATCGCCCTACTCAGATGGGAGAATCTGCAAGGCAGTACACTGACTTTTTACAGAGCAAAAACCACAAATACTGCCCGAAGGGATTTGAAACCAATTACTGCCACCCTACATGAGTTTTCTGCTGGAATCATTGAAAAGTACGGTTCGAAGCACCGAAACCCCAAATGCCTGATTTTCTCAATTATCAGTGATGAAATGAGCAAAGAGCAGCAACATTTGAAAATTAAGAACTTCACGCGATTTGTGAATCAGAACCTGAAGAAACTGGCAAAGGGCGCAGGATTACCAGCGGAGATTTCAAGCTACTGGGCAAGGCACAGCTTTGCGACAAATGCCATCCGGATGGGAGCAAGTATGGAAATGGTAAGCGAAGCCGTAGGCCATAGCAACATACGAACCACTCAGGGATACTTTGCCGGATTCGAGGAAGGCAGCAGGCAGGAACTGGCAAAACTGATTATGGATTTTTAAGCACTGAGGGAGAATGGAAACTTTTGAATCGTTTGATGCCCTGTTCAAAAAGGTAATCTATTTTGAAGTAATCAAAACTGCGGAAGGCAAACACAAGGATGTCTTAAATTCAATTAACCAAACATATTACGAATGGGAATTCTCTATTTGGCTGAAAAACAAAAAATCATTCAATCCGGAGAAAGACAGCATCCAGCCATATTTGACAAAAGATAACTGGATTGAGTTTTACAGGGAGCACTCAAAAAAAGCAAATGCAGCCCACGCTGAATATTTGAAAGAGCAAGCTGATTGGGAAAAGAAAATTTATGCTGAAGAACCTTTGAGCGAAAACCAAGTGCCACAGATGCTGGGTTTGCCACCTAATAAGCAAATGGAAAAAGGGAAATCAGGACTTACAATGGCTGAATTTGCCTTAATGTGTTTTTATGAATACGATGTTTCAAAAGATGGTAAAAAATGGAAGATTGATATTGATCCAGTTGGGTTTGCCAGTAAAGAAGGATGGATAAGCCCAAACTCGGGAAAAGCTTTAGCACAGTGGTCTAACGATGTTCAAAAACCTGAAGAAAGAACAGGGCAAACTGATAATACAAAAAGAGAATTGAATATTAAGAGAAAACGCATTGAGAAAGTAATCCCACTATTAACAGAAAATGCAAAACTCAAAGCAGATGTAGACCTGGAACTGGTTAAAAATTTAATAAAAGAACAAAGCATATAAGATAGAAAATAAAGTTTAGAACCACCTTTAACCACTTTGAACCAGTTTCAGAAATTGCCTTCAGAACAACTTGCGTCAAAATGAAAAAAGATGCAAATCAAAAATCCATTTGAAATACTGGAGGCAAGGCTCGACAATATTGAAGCCTTACTCATTAACATCAAAAACGAACCAAAGCCACAGGCAAGCCAGCCGGAGACTGAAGTTCTGACCGTTCCCGAGGCCGCGGAATTCCTGAGCCTTTCAGTACAAACCGTTTATGGTTTGATATCTAAAGGCCAGCTGCCGGTAATGAAGCGAAGCAAACGGTGCTATTTCTCAAAAGCTGAACTGATTGCCTACCTGAAGGAAGGAAGAAGAAGCACCAATTCCGAGATTGCCAGCAGTGCAGACCAGTACATTATTAAAAAGAAAAAGGGATAGGCCATGCAGAAAAATGAACCTACCCCAAATGCTTTGGAAGAGCAGGGTAAAGTTACACCGAATTACGAATTTGCAAAAGGGATAAGCGATGAAGAACTCTTTGCTGATGAATGGCAGGATTCTGAGCAGGAAGATGCCGACAACAGCAGAAAAAAGAATTTAGGACTTTTCACTGTAAT
>JBIKMD010001033.1:0-2688 GCA_044359465.1 Myxococcota bacterium | reverse complement strand
GGAGTGTTCTGTGCACCGTGTAAAATCCAGCCTCGGCAGCTGCCAACGCAAGCAAAACCTGCGTCCACATGGGCCAAGAATCCGGCCACAGATCGAGCCCTTTCGAGCTGCGCAGCCAGAACGCCATTTGCAGCAGCACGCCCTTGATCGACGCTTCGAGAATAAACGACGGCACACCGTTCGAAACCAATGAGTGCAACACGTCCGTCATCAACGCACGCGGCGTGAGGCCCCAGCTACGCCGATAGGGCGCAACTGACTCGAGCATGAACAACACGAAGCTCGTGGTCACGGTGGTAACAACGACCAAGAGGCCTGGCGGAACAGCCCGTGCGTGAAGCGCGACAGCAAAACACGCAATACCCGTCATCACGAGCGGATAGGTGAACAAGGAAATGCCACGTTTCACCGGCGCCGGAAGCGTTTGGCGCTCCGCCTCTTTTCGCATGAGTAGCGTGATCGCAAGCGCACCTGCGGTGATCTGGAGGCAGGCAATCACGAGCATTGGCAAGTCGACCGGAAAAGGTGCGCCAAGCAAAGTGGCACAAGCGGCCAGTGTGGGAAAAACGGGCATCACGGCCACAACCCAAAGGGCACTACGCTGCGGCCGTTTTGCAAGCAGCACGCTAGCAATGAAGTAGATGACCCCACCCGCAATCGAACCAAAGAACTTCACGCGCCAGGTCGCGAGAAGCGGCTGCGCAAAGTCCAGGAGCGTGATGGTGGAACAGAGTAGTACCAACAAGAGTCGTGTGGCCATGGTCTTCCTTCCCAAAAAATGCGTCCGCAGGGCGCGCACGCCCTCTCTAGCTTTGAGTTTCGAGTGATGCGCCAGCCAGGCACGAAAGTGTGACTGAGCGCTGACACCAGCGACGCAATGTCAGTGCGCCGAGAGAAACGGCAGCACAGAAGACAGGAACAACTCTGGCGCATCGACATGGGCAAAGTGCGAGCCGCGCTCGAGCTCGACATAACTTGCGCTCGGCAGCAGCGCGTGGAGCTTGCGACCAATACTTGGCGGCACGGTAGGGTCGGCTTTGGCGTAGACGAGCTGGAGAGGAATGGGAAAGCGTCCACCGAGTGCGGTGAGCTGACGGACGAAGGCGCGCATCTCCCCTACTGCAAAGGTCTCCTGCAGCATGCGATAGAACGCGCGTACACCTTGTGGTGAACGCAGGGCGTCCGCGTACACCGCGTGTTCCTCGCGCGATTTGAGCGACTCGTCGTAGTAGTGCACATTTTTATGCACCCACCGCTCAGGGTTGCGCCAGACCATGGCACGAATGAGGGTGTCTGCTTTGGGTGTGAGCGCAAGCGCCGCTGACAAGGCATAGTTTCGCCAAGTAGCAATACCCGGTGAATGCAGATTCACGAGCCGCGCAATCGCCGAAGGGTCGCGCATCGCCAGTCGCATGCACAAATGGCCGCCCAGCGAATTCCCAATCACCGCCGTGCCGCGCAAACCCAAGGCAGCAATGATCTCTCCAATCGATTCGGCCAAATTGTCCGGCGAATAGTCCGCATCTGGCTGGCTGCTTTTGCCGGAACCCACGAGATCGGGCGCGTAAACGGTGTAGTGCTCCGCGAGTGCGCCCATGACGTAGCGCCAAGAGTAGCTCGTCGTCATGAAACCGTGAACGAGTAGCAGCGGCGGTCCTCGCCCCTGCGTGTGCAAGTGAATGTGCACCGGACCAAAGGGGCGAGACTGCAAGCTCAGCGTCTCAACCTTGGTCTGAGCAAAGGTATGTGGCAGCCGCGGAAGTGCGGGGACCGCCGAAAAAGCGAGTTGTTCGAAGGGCTTCAGTGATGGGTTGTCCAATGTCAGTTGTGACGGCGTCTCGCCCATAGTCGTCGGTCTCGCTACGATTTTCATGACACTTGTCTCCGCGCTCAGCTTCGGCGAGAACGACTACGCCGCTGCCGGAGATGACCGGGTGGTCACTGCTTGCGCTGATGTCAGCGACAGGTCGTGACAGGCGCCCGCAGCGAGGTATACTCCTCGCGCGAGGCAACAAGACGCATGGCGCAAACTTCAGCGGTTCCACTCATTGGTTTTTTCGCAAGTGTGCGTAAGCATTCGGCGGAAAGTTTTGCCAAGCGCCACCCCGATCCTGTGTTCCTCTTTAGTGCCACAGTGACGACGGACGCTGCGCAGCACTTTGTCACAACCGAAGCCACGGCGGCCATCGAGCTTCAGCGCACAAAGGGCACGGAAGCAGGCCGTTTGGGCGTAGAACAACGCGCCTGCCCCATCAAAAAGAGCGCACGCAACGCCGTCATGCCGCACATCTCAATTGGCCGCGGGCTAGAGAACGACGTGGTCATCGAAGAGCCTACGGTGTCGAAAGAACACGCCTTTCTCGAGCGCGTGGGTGAGGTCTGGACCCTGGTCGACATGGACTCAGCCAACGGAACGATCGTTCAGGGTGTACGCCTGCCAGCAAACGGCTCGGCGCCCCTCACGGATGGGGTCGAAATCTCTCTAGGCTCATGCCAGATGCGCTTCTTGATGCCCGCCTCGTTCCACGCCTACATCGCAAAATTGCTCGGCTGAGCTGCAACTTCCGCCCTCGCCCGGTGTTTTGGCCGGCGAGGACATCCACTGTGATTTTTTCCGCACTCGTCGCTGAACAACGCTCACTGGTCTGTGATGATGGTGGACTGCTGCTGGAAGCGGGAGATCCTGCG
>JBIKMD010000068.1:0-9591 GCA_044359465.1 Myxococcota bacterium | reverse complement strand
CGATGGCGATGGCGTGTCTGACGGCGTCGAAGACTCCGGCGGCTGCCGAGCAGGGATTTGCCCGGTGGTCGATCCGATCGAGACCTGTAACTGCGCTGCCCGTCAGAACGGGGCGGTCGACGCAAACGAAACAGACCCGCGGCTTTCCGACAGCGATGGCGACAAACTACGCGATGGTGTTGAAGACACGAGCGGCGACGGGTTGTGCCAACGCAGTGTTCCACGCGCCCCACCTAGTCCTGTAGACGAGACTTGCGGCTACATCGAAGACTCTGACGGTGACCAACTGCGCGACGGCTTCGAAGATTCCAACGCTGACGGCTTGCTCGATCCAGGCGAAACCGATCCACGACGCGCCGACCCAGATAACGATTGTTTGTCTGACAACTTCGAACGCCAAGTGGGCACGGACCCGTTCCGCGCCGATACGGACAATGACGGCCTCCCGGACGGTACGGAAGTGGCGCCCGCCGGCGAGCCACGCCGCCGCTACGATGCGCTCACGCGTGATTGTGTCGAGATCATTTGCGCTCAAAGCTATTTCAAAGCTGCTTGTCCGGACCCTCGCAACGTCGACAGCGACGGCGATGGTGTGGCCGACGGCTTTGAAACCTTGGGCGGCTCTGCCATTGGCGAAGACCGCAACGGCAATGGCTGTTTGGATCCAGGTGAATCGAACCCCTGCACGATTCCAGATGGCCCGAACGACCCCTTCCCGCCGCCAGATGTGCCGCAACCTCCGGCGATCGGCGGTTTGGACACCACGTGTACGCTTCCAGATGCTTCGTGTAGCGCGGCACCCGTTCTAGACCTCGACACCTGTTCCTGCACCGCCGGCGCGCCTTCTTGCGGCGAAAACGGTGCCTGCGCAACGGCGACCGTTTGTTCCGATGACAGCGAGTGCAAACAAGCGCGTTTGCGCGGCCAAGCACTCGTTTGCGCGCGCGGCAACCTGCGTCCACTCAGCGTGCTCAAATCGGTCGACAACGACTACTCGCTGGCGCTGCCGGCGTTCCGCGACGCGCGCAAAGAAGTGAAACCGCTCTTTGACGACGCCCAAATCACCTTTGGCGACCGTGCTGTCGGTCATATTTTCCAAAGCAAAGACGACGTATCGATCGTCCAACCCGAACCGGTCCGCAGCGTGGCCGGTGCGCTCGTTCGTTTTGGCAACATCAGAATAGGCGGCGGCTCGACGTGCGACACCGTGGTGGACGACCCGCCCATCCTAGACGATTTGCTGCAGCCACAGATCACGGGCGGCGCCTGTGTTCCCGCTGCCAATTACGTCGTCCCAAACAGTGCGCAACTGCCGAGCGACGTTGCCGAACGCGCAGCCCAGCGCATCGCCGTTTTGCTCACGCGCAATGGTTACGAGGCCTCACGCACCGCGGGCGGCAACTTCTTCGCGCACGACGATCAAACTGGCACGGGTCTGCCAACCGCAATCGCCGTACAGGGCGCCACGGATCGCTACGTCGTGCGCCGCCAACTCGCCGTGGGTGGTTTGGTGGACGCGGTCGAAGTGAACCGTTTGGTCGTCGAGGCATTGCTTGGTGACAATCCCTTCCTCGGCGGTCTTCCAAGACCAGCGCCAGCGCACCAACTCGGTCCCGTCGCAGATCTGCGAATCGAATTTTTCCGCCGCCAAGTGTTCGGCCGCCAGCAGAACCAATCTGGCGCATTTGAAACGTTCCCACTCGCGCAATATGGCGCGGTTGTCGCAGCGTCGCCACTCACGGCCGACTGCGCAGGCCTCAGCGGCGATGACCGCACGGATTGCCGTCTCGCAACGGACGTCGCCAGAGCGCCCGTCGACGATCTCACGAACGGCTCCGCGCTTGCGCGTGCGTCCGCGGTAGTTGGCTCCGGTTGTGAGCCCTTCGATCCGCAAAAATCGAAAGCCGACTTTTTGCTCGTCGTCGACGATTCCGGCTCGATGCAAGACAACATTCTTGCGATCACCCGCGCCGTAAAAGACGTCTCACTCAAGCTGCGAGCAAACGTGGCCAACCTCGATTGGCGCATTGCGCTCACCTCGAGCACGATGGGTCTCGATCCGAGCACCTTCATCAACACGCACCAACTCTCGGCGCTCCCAGACAACTACGAACCGTTCCATGACGAGTACCCACGCGGCACGCTGCAAGCACTCAATGGCGGCGTCGGCGCAACAGGCGTCACAGGCTCGGACGCCTTCTTCCTCTACCAACATTCGGCCTTCGGCGCGGACGGCAAACCTGCACCATGCAAATACGGCGACACCTACTCGGACACGGACCCCACGGTTTCGCCTTATTGCTGCGACATTCCAGAAGGTGATCCACTCGAGTTCGCGCGCCAGTGTTGCTCGCTGCCACAAGGCAACCCAGTTCCGTCACAGTACACCGGGCTCGTTTCGCTGAGCGATGCGGACGCGCAGGCGCTCACCGCCGTTGGCAACTACGAAGGCAACGACACGCTGCGCTGCTTCGACTTTCCTCGTTTTGGGCAGGACTCGCTACCGGGTTCATTCCTGATGCCGTACAGCCCGTCCAACTCGGAGAAGCTGCGGCACTTCAACGATTACATCTGCGGTTCGCCTTCGAACAACCAATTCCGACGCATCTGGGGCGCCCGTGGACATCTTTGGCCGCCAGGGTTCGTTGGCCCGGACACGAACCCACGTCGCGACGGCGCCAACTTACTCATCCGCAACTCGGACATGTTGGTCATGCAAATGAACCGGCCGTGCGGCTTTGGTAACTTCACACCGCGCTCCGGCCAAGGCTCAGGCTTCGAGCAGCCTCTGCAAGCCCTCAAGCGTGCGATCGAACGCGCAACGGTGGGCGGTCGTATCGACACCAATCTCACGCCGAACGATCCAAACCTACGTTACCGTTTGCGCAAAGACACACCGCTGTTCTCCATCGTGCTGTCCGATGAAGAAGACTTCGTCGCCAAGTACCGTAACAACAGCGCTCCTCAAGCTGCAGATCGTGACCTGAACTCACTGCCGCAAGCGCGCTGCGTGAACAACGGCGATGCAGGATGCACGGTCGACTACTGCCAAAACACCTGTTTCAACACGCAGGTCGACGTGCAGTCAGGGTTATTCCCGTACCGCATCCCGTCAGCTCGCGAGTACACAAGCACCACTGCCACGCCTGCAACCAGCACGACGGCGGCTTACTGCACCACACCGTTCAGCGGCACGGGTACTGCAAACATCAAATCGGTGCGGCGTTACGATGGTCACGCCCTCGTCGAGGCGACTGAAAACGAAGACGGCACGAGCGCCAGTGATTTGGTGTCTGCGCCAAACAGCGTCACACGCGACGTGCTCAATTTGAACAACGGTGCGCCGATTCAGTGCGCGGCTTCGTGCGGTGCCGACTGCGCGCCGTGCATGCGCTACCTGCGCGAAAAACCGTACATCGACTTCTTCTCGGGCGCGTGTACGCCGCCGGGCGGCATCACACCCAGTGCGAGCGACGGCCGCCGTTATCCTGCGCCGTCGATTGCGCTTCCTGGCGGCGGCAACATCGTGCTCCCGAATGGCGGCATTTACGCCATCACACGCCGCGCTGGGTTCCAAGGTGGTACCGCGGGCTCTTGCGGTTCGCTCTACCCTGGCGGCGATGGCTCGGCCTATCGCGATGTCGCACTCGCTGCAGGCGGACGTGTCGCTGATATCTGCCTTGCTGGAACGAGCACCGGCTTCACCGACTTCCTTGATGACATCATCGTAGAAGCACAGGGGATTGGCTCGCCCTATCGTTTGAGCGGCAATCCGATCTCGGCCACCATTCGCGTGGGTGTGCTCGACAAGACCGGCAAGCTCAGGTTGCTCTCGCGCTCGAGTGTCTCGGGCTGGGACTACAATGCCACCAGCCGTTCGATCGCCTTCTTTACGCGTGGTTTGTCTGGAACCACACCAGAGGCGCTCGCCGACCAAGCCAATCAGGTGACGGTCGACAAAGACGTCAAAGTCTTTGTCTCGTACCAAGTGTGGGACCGCCAATGCGCCGACGAATGCGCTGTAGGTGATGTCTGCGCGCTGTGTGCTTGCACGGCTGGCTCACCGCAGTGCTGCACACCGGAGCCAAGCTTCGAGTGCAAACCGCAGAACGTGAATTGCAATTGCAAACCGTGCGAACGCTGCGACCCGCAAACCAACACCTGCAAACCAACGGATCCGTGCGGCGGCTGCTCGGCGTCGCAAGTCTGCAATTCGCTTTCACTCACCTGCCAAGACAGCTGCCCTCCGGGGAGCACGGCGGTGAATATTCCTTGTGAAGGCGGAAGCTGCGGCAAAGTGTGTGTGGTGCAAAGCGGCGTGCCGAATCCAAACGGCAACAGCTGCTCGGTTGGCGGCGGTAGCAACTGTTGCGGCCTCGAAACGAGCTGCGCCGGCCTGGGCGACGACTTCGTTTGTGTACTCGCACCGTGCGGTGGCGAAAGCTGTATCGGTGAGGCGATCTGCCGCCAGCTCGATCCGAACGGCAATCCACAACCTGATTTCTGCTCGCCGGCTTGCCCCGATGGCAGCGTCTGCGCACCGAAGCCCTGCAACGCCCAATCGTGCCCAGCAGTCTTCCAATGCCGCACCGACGCAGCGCCAAATCAGTGCATCGCACCCGCCGAGTGTAACTGCGTTGGCGCGTGTCCAGACTGCGCGCTCGGCACCGTGTGTATCAACGGCACGTGCGGACCGCCGTGTGAAGCAGGCGTCAGCATCGTCGAGTGTTGCTCGCGTGCAAACGTTCAATGTTGTCCGAGTGGTGAAATCTTCGACGCGGCGAACATTCGCTGCGTGCCAAACCCTGGGTGCAACCCTGCGTGTCCTGAAGATCAGTTTTGTGACCAGACGACGGGGCGTTGTCTGCCCCGAGGTAACTAATGAGGCCCGTTGGCTCATGCAGAGGAACGGTCGCCCAAGCCGGGGCCGTTAGAGTGAGGTTAGCGATGCGGAAACTCACATTTGTGGTTCTTGCGAGCGTTGCAGTCATGAGTGGTTGCCGAACCCTCATTGGCAATCCGTTCAATCCAGACGGAACGCCGAATGGCTCGAACACTGGGTCGAGCAACGGCAGCGGCAATGGCGGCGTGAATGGCAACGGCGGCGCCAGCGGCACCATTGATGGCAACGGCGGCGGCGAAGTCGACGCCAACGGCTGTTTGCGAGCGAGCTGCATCGCGCAAGGCTTTCGCTGCGGCTTCATTGACGACGGTTGTGGCGGCCAGCTCGATTGCAGCACGAGCGCGCTCGGCGAGAAGTGCGGAAACGGGACCGTGTGTGACGCGATCTCTCACACCTGCGTGGTTTGCATCGCCAAGACTTGCGAGAGTGAGGGCAAAACCTGCGGAATCATCTCGGATGGTTGCGGCGGAACACTCAACTGCACGCAGATCGTGAGCGGCGGCATGGGTTGTCCCACGGGTACCACCTGCGGCGGCGGCGGCGTGCCTGGCCAATGTGGTTGCCGCAAAGCCACCTGCCAAGAGCTCAACGCACGTTGCGGCACGGTCTCGGACGGCTGCGGCGGAACCCTCGACTGCACCGCCGCCACCGGCGGCGGCTGCGGCGCCGGTCAAGAGTGCGACACGGCAACGAACCAATGTTTCATCCCCAACTGCACGCCGCTCACCTGCGCGCAGCTCGGTAATCCCTGCGGTCTCGTCAGCGACGGCTGCGGCCGCACCATCGCCTGCTCACAATGCCCAAGCGGTCAACTCTGCGACGCCGTCACCAATACCTGTTTGGCACACGCAGGTGATGGCGCTCCAAACTTTGGTCTGCCGAGCGCGGCCTGCGGCGAGCGCGTCTGCGGCCGCATGGTTGATGCCTGCGGTTATGCGCATGATTGCGGTTCGAGCAGCGCTTGCGGCGGCGGGACCGTGTGTAAAGACAACCAATGTACGGCCTGCACGCCTCTTACGGTTTGTCCACCTCGTCGCTGCGGCGCAATCTCCAACGGGTGTGGCGGCACACTCGTGTGTGGCAACGGCGCGCAGTCGCCCGCATTTGCTGACGTTTGCGACACCGGCGAAGTCTGCGACCAGCAGCGCGGCGTCTGCGTAGACCCCTCTCCCACGACCTGCGCGGCACAAGGTAGAAACTGCGGCTTTGCCTCCGACGGCGTTGGTGGGTTGATCGATTGCGGCACCTGCACTGCGCCTGAAACCTGCGGCGGCGCCGGCACCAGCGGCGTGTGTGGTCTGAACGCTGCCAACCGCGCCTGCCTCGCTGCGAATCTCAAGTGCGGCTTTGCCAAAGATGCCTGCGGCAACAGCTTCGAATGCGGCAACTGCGACCAAGGAACACAAAAATGCAGCGCGACGCTGGGTGTGTGCGAACAGTGCCCACCGAGGTTCACCTGCGCGGCCAACTATCCTGGTCAGTGCGGCGCGGCGCTCAGCGATGGCTGCAACGGCACCATCGATTGCTCAGGCACCTGCGCGCCGGGCAATGAATGCAACACCACGACCTTCGTCTGCGAACCCTGCGTGAATCCATGTTTGGCGGATCCGCTGGGCACTGTGGTTCCTGGTCCCACGGGCGGCGTCGATTCTCCACCGGGCACCGAGTGCAACAGCGTGGCGAGCTGCGGTACGACGATCAACAACTGCGGCCAAAAGTCGCGTTGCAGTCAGACCTACGCGTGTGACGTCGCCGATCCGCAATTCTGTACGTCTGCACCTGGTGTGGGCGGCGGTTTGACCTGCGTCAACAACCAATGCTGCCGTCGCGATTCAGAAGCCACCACCTGCGGCAACGGCGCACTGTGCGGCACAGTGGTCGACAACTGCGGCATCCCCGTGAGTTGCTCGTGCTCAGATACGCCAAACGATCAAGCTTGTCAGACGGCGTCTCCAAACTCCATTTGTGTGAACTGCGAGAATCTGTGCGACACACAAACGCGTGAGTGCGGTAATCCTTCAGGCGTGGGCACGGGTGCGGGCAATACCACTTGTACGCCGGGCTCCTGCGGCACGTGTGCGCCTGGCCAAACCTGCGACAGCGCGGGTGCCTGCTGCGATACGTGTGCAAACCGCTACTACGGCGCCGTCATTGGCGTGACGGGTTTGACGGGCGGCACTGGTGGCCCCCCCGCTGGTCCGTACGGCAATCGCGCGCAGTGCGGTGTGCTCGTTGATCTAGACCCCACAGTCGTTGGACCAAGCGGCCTCACCGGCGCTGTGTGTAGCAACGGCACGTGTACAGCGTGCCCGGCTGGCGGCATCTGCACCTGCGATCCTGCGTCGAACTCACCGCATCCGTGCGGCAGCGTAGGCAACGAAAATGGCGAAATTGGCGCGTGTTTGAGCTGCGCCGATGTGTGCATTCAGTACCGCGCAACACCAGGCAACTCGAACTTCTGCGGTACGCCGCCTGGCTTCCCCGGCTCCTGCGATTGTGGTTGCGCGCTTCCGGATGTGTGCGTCACCGCGACCGCGCTCGCGGCGCCCGGCCAGCCTGGTACTTGCTGCTCGCCGCAACCAAACGCGACGACTTGCAGCGACGAAACGCCAACCCCAGTGGGCGAAGAATACTGCGGCGGCGTCATCAACAACTGCTTCCAGAACGTGACCTGCACCTGCGGCACGGACGCACCAGGGCCAAACGATCAGTTCTGCTTGGCCCAAACCGGGCCTGACGTCTGCCGCAATTGCGACAACGTCTGCGTATCACAGAACCGTGAGTGCGGTGTGCCAACACCAGCCGGTAACCCGGAGACTTGCAGCACGAACGCCTGTGGCGTGTGCGCAACGAACTCGAGCTGCAGCGGCGGCGCGTGCTGCGTGAACTGCGGCACGATTTACCCGAACGGCGCGCCTGGGGTGTCAGGGATTGGCTCTGTGCAGCGCTGCGGTGTCGGGCTCGATCGTAACCCCGGTGGAACCGCCGGCGCTGCGGGAGTCGCTGGACCAAGCGGCGTCAGCGGCGGCGTCAATCCATCGTGTGGCTCAACGGTCTGCGGCTGCCCTGGTGGCAGCACGTGCTTCTGCGATGTGGCCACGGATCCCCATCAGTGCGCGACCCCTGGCGATGCTGGTGAAGGCGGCTATTGCCTCAATTGCGCGCAGATTAACTTGGCGTACGCGAACGACAATCCAGGCTACTGCGGTGTGGTCCCTGGCACCTCCTGCCCCGCCATCGGCTGTCCTAGTGGCAATGCCTGCGTGGGCAATGTGTGCACCTCGTGCGCGACGCTCTGTGCAAACAAAGAATGCGGCACGGCGAACGGCTGTGACTGCGGCACTTGCCCGGCAGGAAGTGCCTGCTCCACCAACCCGAGCACGGGTTACGCGGCATGCTGCGTGAACAACTGCTCGTTCTTCTACAATCAATCGCCGAGCATCTGTGACTCGGCATTCCCGCCCGAGCAGGGCGTCTCAGCAAGCCCCGCAGCGTTCGGTACAGCGACCACGTGCACAGCGGGCAACTTGGGAGCGGCGTATCCCGGCACGCTCGACTGTGATGGATGCAACGGCAACAACTGTGTTGGCGGCGTCTGTCAGTGCGCACCGGAGCCTGTCTCGACCACGTGCGGTTCGGACAACAACAACCCAACCAATGGCAATGCGAACTCTATCTGCGAAGTCCGCACCAACAATTGCGGCCAAACCATCAACTGCGATTGTGCGGGCGGTGATGGTGTGGTGTGCGGCGCGGGCGACAACCAAGGCGCGTCGCTGTGCTGCAGAACGAGCACGAATCCGGATCGCTGCTGCGCGCCACGGAGTGAAGCGACGGCTTGCGGCACGGGTCCAACGCACCAATGCGGTGACATTCAACTGTCCGACAACTGCGGCGGGCTCGTGACCTGCAACGATCCCTGCACAGGCACCAACACCGACGGCGTCAACGCCACGTGTTTCAACAATGCCTGCTGTCTGCCGCGAACGAAAGCCGTGGCCTGCGGCAATCCACCAGTGACCTGCGGCGGCGCGACGCGCAGCGACGGATGTGGTGGCACCATTGTTTGCGACAACCCCTGCGTGGGCGCGACGACGACTTGTTACAACAACCAATGTTGTACGCCGCTCACAGAGAACGCTGCGTGTGGTTCCGGTAATTCCGAGGTGTGCGGCACAACGACGCGTAATGACAACTGCGGTGGCACCATCGATTGTCTCGATGACTGCGACGGCGCGCGCGTATGTTACCAGAACGCCTGCTGCGATCCGACCTGCGGGCCGAACGAATGTGGGACCAAGACAAAGTGTGGCCAAACCGTGGATTGTCTTGGCTGCTCCGACGCCGGCGGACCTGGCGGAACGTGTAACGGTGGCCTCTGCTGCCAGGCGTCCACGTGCAGCAGCGCGTACAACAACCGCTGCGGTACCTTCACTGATAACTGCGGCGGCAACGTGAGCTGTGCCTGCTCGGGCATTGAAGGTTGCTCCGCAACCAACTGCGTCTGCCCGAGCCCGGACGCGGCGGCCACGTTGCCAGCTGTCCAGAGCCTCTGCTCCGGTCGTTGCCAACAAACCATTCGGGTCGACTCGAATGGCTCAGGCGGTTTGCAGGTCGTTTCGCCGAGCGGCCCTTGCGCTCCAAACGGCAGCTGCCCCCAGGACGAAACTTGCGTTGCAGGCCAATGC
>JBIKMD010001032.1:0-2690 GCA_044359465.1 Myxococcota bacterium | reverse complement strand
AGTGCAGGTGCCCATTCAACAACCGTTTACCCAGGTCTGGATTGATGTGTCCGTCCGCCAGTCGACAACCTGCGCCATTGACTCGCTCAATCGCATGTATTGCTGGGGCGATAACTCGCAGAACCGCTTAGGCAACGGCTCTACGACGAGTGAGTCGTCACCGTACTGGATCATCCCGGGAACCTTTTTCACGAGCGTCTCCACCGGCTACTCACAAAGCGTCGCGGTCAGCACGACAGGCGAGCTGTATTCATGGGGCATCCCATCGTACTCGAGCCCGAACGTCGTGGCGAATGCTGGTTCGGGCATCACGGAAGCGCGCTCAGGTGCAAACTTCATGTGTGTTTTGAGCGGCGGCACCATGCACTGCGGCAATGTCACTGGTGCGTGGCTACAAGCATCAACGCGCACGGACATCGCGCACCTGCTGGACTTTGGCCAGGGTAACTACTGCTATCAACGCACGGGTGGAGACATCGAATGCGTTTCGTACAACGGCAGTGCCTGGGTCGCCGCGACGGCTCCGGTGATCCCGGCAGGCCCGTGGACCTCGCTTCAATTTCAGTACAATTTCTCATGCGGCCTGAGACCAGATGGGACGCGCGCTTGTTTTGGTGCGCGCTACGCCGCTAGCTTTGGCGACGGGTTTGACGAGCGCATTCCCGGCGCAGTTCTCGTTCCCTGATAGAGCCTTAGACAGTTGCTAAGGCTTCGCAGCATTCCTCAAGTCAAGCGCACGCTGAGAGAGCTCCAGGTTATTGCGAGCGCGATCAAACCCGGGACGAAGCAACAATGCGTTCTTATACGCAGTAATGGCCTCTTCGTCTTTGCCGAGTGAGTGCAGTGACCAGCCTAGATCATTCCACGCAGTCGCAGCGCGATCATGGTCCGGCGCGCTGGAGAGGGCCGCCTTGAAGCTCTCGACTGCGCCCATGTGATCGTTCGCACTTTGCTGCGTCGACCCTTTGGAACACAGGGCGTTGAAGTCATCCCGCTTTTGTTTTCCCACACTTTCGAGCGCGAGAATTGACAGCCCTGCCGCGACACACACAACCGACGCCGCTGCAGCCAATTTGAGCCCACCGTAACGACGCAGCGCGAGTCGCACTGCTGACGCATCTGCCGGGACGAGCTTGGCGCAATGCGACACCAGGGAACGAAGCAGCCGCACGGAATCCTTCGTGTCCAAGCTCAGCGCGCGCGCCGCCGTGAGGGTTTCACGAAATGCGTCATTAGGAAGTGCGCGCAACAGGCTGTCACCGTCATAGAGAGCCTGACTGGACAGGAGCACCTGGGCCACGAGTGCTTCAGCATCCACCACGAGCGCACGACCAAGCACCACGATGTCGCGCGGCGCAGTGAGCAGCTCGATTGAGGCCAGGCGCTCCCGAAGATCTTCTACGTCCACTGGTTTGGCTTTGCTGCTCAAAGCGCTCTCCGGTAGCGAAAGTGCGACACGCCAAATTGCGCGTAGCGCGACGCTCGCTGCAAACCCTTGGCTTCATAAAAATGAATCGCACGGGTGTTCGTCGACTCAACACTGAGCGCATAGTGCCCGCGACCGCGCGCACGAAGCGCTGCGTCGAATGCATGTAAAAGCTCGGTGCCTACTCCGTTCTTCGTAGACACAATGTAGGTGAGCTCTGCTTCGTGCGTGTCAAACGCGGCCGAAGCGTTCAGTAACCAGGACCACACCTTGGGCCTACGCGCGGCAGCTAACGCGGTTCGCAAGATCAACGGCAAACCAAACAACGACGCACGTAGTGCTGCGGGTTCATCTGAACCGAGGACAAAACCTCGAAGCCGAGAGCCCTCCTCATCCACAAAAGCAATACAACGCGGGCTCGAGAGATAGGCACGATACACCGCGCGAATGGTTCGCTCCCCTAGCCCTGCAAGTAGCCCGTTGAGCAGCGCCGCATGAAGTCTTGCGACGTCGCGAACATGAGTTCGGCGCATGGGATGGATCACTCGGGTTGTTTGCAACGTGCCCCTTGTGAAGTCTAGTAAGCAGCCTGGCGATGAGAATTGAACACGACCTCAGCGCCCACGACGCGTGGGTGGCACCCCGTGCACTTTCTGCAAGCGAGCTGGGCGCCTGGCGGCAGGTCGTTCGCGAGGCCTACGGAATTGCAGCACACCCTTTCGTTGTCCGTGATGACCAAGGCGAGGTGCGCGGTGCGCTGTGCCTGTACGAGGTGAAACATCCGCTATTTGGTCACCACCTCACCACGGCACCTTTCGCAAGCGAAGGCGGTTTCTTCGCGGAAACGGCTCACGCAGCTGACGCGCTGATCGCAGAAGGAAAACGCCTTACAAACGCGAGCGGCGCCGACTACATGGTCATTCGTAAGAGCGGTGCCGACCTCTCTGGCATGACGGCAGACCATCGCTATCGCTCCGCCATGGTGGAACTTCATGACGATCTGTGGACGCGTCTCCCCGCCAAGACGCGAAACCAAGTTCGAAAAGGGCAGAACGCGGGCTTCACGATTGACGAAGGTGACGTACGAGCCTTTCACGAGGTGTTTCACACGCACATGCGGGACCTTGGTTCACCGGCGCACAGTCTGCGTTACTACGAGCGCATCGCAGCGCATCTTGGTGAACACGCGCGTTTCATCGTGGTGAGAGACGGAAAGCACTTGGCCGCTGGCGCGCTGCTATCGTCCGTCAACGACACCGCATCA
>JBIKMD010001031.1:0-2691 GCA_044359465.1 Myxococcota bacterium | reverse complement strand
AAAACTTACGGTTCAGATGGCCAATCGACCCCATGTTCGCAAACAGATCACCGAGCGGGCTACGTGGTTCCTCTTTGACGACGACGGCTTCGGTGGGGGCAACAGTGCTCATGGCAGCGCGCGCTAGCGTTTTGAAATAGCCCTGTCCATTAGATTTTCATTGGCGTAGGAGGCGCGTCATGTCGCGTCCATTGGCTGTAGTGACCGGTGCCTCGAGCGGAATTGGTGAAGCAATCGCGCTGCGTCTAGGACGCTCAGGCTACGACTTGCTGCTGGTTGCGCGGCGGGAACAATTGCTCACGACCTTAGCCCGCAAAATCGCCACCTCAAATCCAGGCGCTGCGGTGACCCCATTCGCGTTAGACCTTGGAGCACAAGATGCCGCTGAGCGGTTGGTGGAACGTGCGCCAAACGCAACGGTCGTCATCAACAACGCAGGATTTGGTAAAGTGGGTGAGGCACTGCATGTAGAGGACGCAACCTACCAGCAGATGATCACGCTCAATGTGTCTGCGCTCACCGCCATCACCCTTGCTTACGCGCGGCGCATGGTGGCCAGAGGCGGCGGCACGATTATGAACGTGGGCTCGACTTCCGCCTTTCAGCCAATCCCCTACCAGGCGGTTTATGCCGCGACCAAAGCCTATGTAAAATCGTTCACCGAAGCGCTCGCCTACGAGCTCAAAGGCAAAGGCGTCAGCGTGCTCGCGTTTCACCCCGGTCCCACCAAAACGCCTTTCGTCGATATCGCCGGCGCCGAGAGTCAGGAGCGCACGTTTGGTCGCTTCTTCATGAGCGTTGATGAAGTGGCGGACTTAGCCATGAAACAAATTCAGAGCGGCGAAGAGACCGTGGTGGCGGGCGCACTCAACGAAGTGGCGGCTACGCTGTCCAGCGTTGGTCCAAGCAAGCTCGTGCGCGAAGTGAGCGCGCGCCTGTTCAAACCGCGCTAGCCCTAGTGCGCGATGTGAACGGGCGGCGTCGCCCATTTGCCAGGAAAGGGATCGGCGGCGCGGCGGCGCTCGATCTCGCGATACGAATAGTAACCGCGCTCCGCGAACACAGCGCAACCAATGACGCCCACGTTGCGCGCGCCACCCGTGCGAGCGGCGTATGAATCACGGACAGAGCCAAAGCGAAAAGCGGCAACGTGGTCATCACTCTGGCGGAAGCCCTCAATGTCGATGCTTGCGTGTGGCTCGAGCAGGTACCCACGTTTGCCGTAAGCGGCCTCGCGGCCGTCGAGTACGTCAAGACCATCGACCGACAGCACGACCTCAAAACGATCAGGCGAGTTGTTTTGCAAGCTGATGATGTAGCGCTGGCCCGCTTCGCCGATCGCGCTCGTGCGTCCGTTTGCGTAGACCGCGCTGAGGGAAGAGCCATACTCGTTGCGCAAGGTCATGGTCACAGCGCCCCCAAGCGCGAGTGATGCGGCGCGATTGTAGCTGGGGCTGCGGCCTTCGCTTTGCGCCATGGCGTTCGCACCGCGTTGGTCGTTGTACCACAGCGTGGCTGTGAACGTAGGCGAAGGCGAGGCACGCACGAACTGTACTTCGTCGACATGCGAATAGCGCGTTTCTCCCCAGGTCGTGCCAAGGCCAGGGCGTTCTTCAGCTTGGGGCCGAGGCGGCTGGCGCATGGCCGAGGCGCCGCTGCTGCGGTCGGTGCCCACATCGGCACTTTTGTTTGCATCAAACCCCTGAGGCGAGGCCCCACCGAGCGACGCTGCCGGTGGCGCCTCAGCGTCTTCGCTAGCGTGCGTGGGCGCGGACTTCTTCTCGCTTCCGCCCTCTCGAGGGCTCTCTTTCCAAGCGAGCTCAGCTTTAGCGTCGCCCGAGGGTGGCTGCGCGTAGCGGGGTGGGCTCTGTGGCGGCGTCGTATCACCCGGTGACGGAGGCGTCGCATCACCCGATGAGGTGGTTGGCGGCCATGGCTGAGGCGGCGGCGCCGGCCTGGTTGCCGGACTGCAGCAAAACGCGAGGGATAAAAACAGAAGGCTAAGGAATCGGCTCATGGTGCGCTCCTGACTCATTTCCCTCTTGGTCGTTCCGTCCCCAAAAAGTGCGAACCTTGCCATTTTTGTGGTTGCCAACCCATGTGAGGAAATGCCAGACAGCCGCGCCTTTCCGTCTACAAGGGAAAACGACATGAAACATTCGCTCTCGCTCATCTTCCTCGTTGCCGCGGCCTGCGGTCCTGCTGTCCCCACCCTCGAAACCAAGGGTGTGTCCACTGCGCTCGAAGCAGCCAGAGCCACGGGAAAAGCCAACTTGGCGGTCTGGAACGTTGCCCTCAAGGCCTCGGGAAAAACCGACAAGGACGGCATGGTCACCGGCGATTGCTTGCAAAACGGCAAGAAGACCGGCTCATTCACACGCAAGCTGATTGGCACTTTGGAGAACCGCGTGACGCTGCAAAGCTTCGATCTCGCGTTCAACAATTGCATCACTGACTTTGGTGAGCTCTATGGCTCCGCAACCTGGACCTACAGCGCGTCCAGCGTTGGCTCGGGTTCGGCACAATACGTCCTCGCAGCCAGCGGCACACTTGGTGTGAAGCTCGACGGCGGCGCGGTCCAAGCCAATGTCACCTTCAAGGACATGCAGATCAACGCAGACGTTCAGCAAATGGGGACCACCGTAAACTACACGATCGAAGTGAGCGGCGGCACCGTCGACTTCGGGAACA
>JBIKMD010000067.1:0-9606 GCA_044359465.1 Myxococcota bacterium | reverse complement strand
TCTTGACCCGGGAGCTTTGTGATGTCGAAGAGTGCGGTGCCTGACTCGGATGCCCCGCCGCCTTCAATGCTGATGCTGCGCAAACGCACGCGCTCGGTGCCACGGTTGTTGATGGTGAGCTTCTCGGTCCTTGGGCCCGCAGTGCCAGAGGCGGCGATGATGAACATGCGGGAGGGTTGGAACGTGACCCAATAGGGCGGAATGAAGTGCGGGTCCGAATCGAGGGCCTCGCCAAGCCTCACGCCTTGCGCCTCGCGGAAGGACGTGCGGATGGTGTCTTCATCCGGCGCGACTTCTGGCTGGCTGGGTTGAGGATTCGTGGACGGCCCGGAAACGACGTAGCCGTCGTCGCCGCAAGCGACCATCAGCGAGACTAAGATTGCACCAACGCACACACGGACCATAGGCAACCTCGTGTCCGTCCAATGGTTGCCAACATGGCTTCCACGATTAGGACCTTGGCTTTCCACCCCGCCACTTTCGTCAGCGGGTCGGCAATTGAACTAACTGGTCACAAACGCTTCAAACCCAAAGTACCAGTGCTACGCTGCGCCGCAATTTATTTGCTGCATGCGTGCACATTCTTCGCGCCAGATGTCTCATTTGCCAATGCAGGAAGCAGCCATGGATCCAATGTAGGTATGAGCTTGGTGCGTGCCACGCGATTCCAGCTCAACTAGCGTGGAGCACACCAGCTATTGCTGTTACGCTGCGCGGATGATTTGTCGTTCGCTCGGAGCGTTGGCGCTCCTGCTTTTGTCGTGCGCACAGCGTGTGCCTGATCTCGATCGCTCGCAACCGAACAAGATCCAGAAATCGATCTTCGACGGTGAGTGGTATTACCGCCAAACTGTCATCGACGTGCCGTATGGGGCTGGGTTCACCTTTGTTGGTGAGACGAGCCGCATGGAGCGTATTCGCTGGGAAGTGTCTGAACGCTACCTCACGGCGTATCGCACCTACGAGTTCGTGCGTGACTCAGAGCGACCGTATGTGCTGCCAGGAACAAACTTCCAAGGCGCGCCAGTCGCACAATTCCCAATCGAATCGCACTTCGATGTGCAGCGGAACTACAACCCGGCGACAGGTGAGCAAACCAACGTCATTGACGAAAACCAATCGGATCGTCCGTGGAACGAGCGCAAGTTCATGCGGGTGAACTGGGCGATGAATTTGCTCAGTAACTTCGACTTCATGGCGCAATCGATCGCGCAGAGTCCCACGCCCTACTACGTCAACGATCCAGCGGATCCAGACCGTTGGTTTGTAGGTGTGCGAGATGAGGCTGGTTGGAAAGATGTGCGTGATGACCGCACGATCGCGACCATGCAAAAGGCAGACTACTTGGACGTCGTCACCAAGATTTTCGCGACGCCGCAGCAAGCGGATTATTACGGTGACGGTTCGTACATGGTGCCAGCGTGCTGGTTCTTTGGCGCGAGTGATTGTGCATCCGCTGATGTGAAGGTGCGCCACTCGTTCATGCGCGTGCCGGAAGCAAGCAGCTACGATCCGCTCGAGTATCCAGACAATTACCCGCTGCGCAACGAGGCTGGGCAGCTCGTGGGAGACGCCGGTGGCAACATCGTACGCGTGCCCATGTTCGACAAGTTCGGCTTCTTTCGTACCGAGCGTGATGCCTACGACGTAGACCGCGGCGTCACTGAGACCGGTCGCATCTATCTGATCAACCGGTGGAACATTTGGGACAAGGCGACGTTCAAAGACGGCACGCCCATACCGTTCAATCAGCGCCAAGTGCGCCCGATTGTGTATCACTTGTCCCCCGGGTTTCCGGAGTCGCTCAAAGCGAATGCACAAGCGTTGGTCGCCGAGTGGAACGTCCCGCTGCAGGAAACCGTGGCGGCGCTACGCGGGCAAAAATCCACCACCGATACGGTCTTCGAGCTGCGCGACAATACCTATGCGGTGGGCGAGGACGGGCGTATCGCAAACTACGGGCAACGTGCCGGCGATTTGCGCTACCCTATGATCTATTGGGTTGCGCAGCCGCTCACAGCGGCGCCGCTTGGTTATGGGCCTAGTGCGAGCGACCCTCTCACCGGCGAAATCATCTCAGCGAATGCGTTCGTCTACGGCGCTTCGATCGACACCTACGTTCAGTATGCCAAGGATATCGTCGACATTCTCAACGGTACTGTGGACGAAAACGCGTTGCTCACGGGTGAGATTGCGGCTGAGCAAGTGTCAGCGCGGGTGCAGAACCGTGGCTACGATGCGCGTATTGCCTCCATGAGCACGCTGAATGACAAACTCGAAACCGGCGGCCTGCGCGCACGTTTGAGCGCACTGCAAACCAAAGGAAAAGATGCGCTGCTGCAGGACCCGTCGCACATGAGCGCACGTTTACGTGCCATCGAAACGCGCCCTGAATTGATGGGCAAGTTGCTCGATACCGAGCTGCTCTCTGCGCTGCGCGAGGACATGCAGAACCGCTCGCCAGCGACGTCTGAGGAATTGAAACGCTTCTCTCCTGCGACATGGCTGAGCCACGCTGGTTTCGAACGTGAGCAAAAGCGCATCAACAAGCTCAGCACGAGCTGTGTGTATCTCGCCGAGTTCGCGGATGACGCGATTCTTGGCTTGGCACGTGAGCTCAAAGGGAAAGACCCAGAGGAAATCTCGGCTGCCATTCGCGCAGCGGTGTTTTCTTCTGTGACTTCACACGAAGTAGGTCACACGCTTGGGCTGCGCCACAACTTCGAAGGGTCGTATGATGCGCTGAATTTTTCGCGCAAATTCTGGGAGCTCAAAGGCGACAACGCCACGCCGCTGCAGACGACTCAGAGCGAAGCGCAGCTCGCCGGTAGAATGGCCGAGTACCAGTACTCTTCGATCATGGACTACGGGTCGCGTTTCAATAGCGACATTCACGGGATTGGTCGTTATGACAAAGCGGCGATCCGTTTTGGGTATGGACAGCTCGTCGATGTGCTCAAGAATCCACTTCTGATCAACGACCATAATCAGCGCATTGCGCTGCTTGGTACGGGGCTGAGCGCAGACTTCTTTAGGCGCTTCATCAACTATACTGAGATCCCTCGTTTTTTTGGTGGTGTGAGCAAGTTCGACGAACGCAGCATCGTCCCGTACTCACGCGTCATTCAAGACCGCGTCGACGCTGCTGGGGCGCTCGTGGAAGTGCCGTATCTGTTCTGCTCCGACGAATATGCGGGCGGCACGCCGAGCTGCGATCGTTGGGACCAAGGCATGGATGCGCACGAGATCGCAGTCAATGCCGCAGACATGTACGAGCGTTACTACTTCTTCAATAGCTTCAAACGCGATCGCCGCTACTTCTCGCCGCGCTCGTACATGGGCCGTATTTTCTCGCGCTATATGCGCCCGATGCAGTCAATGTATCAGCATTGGGTGTTCCGTCAGTTCAACGACGGTCCTTCGTGGGAGCAGCTCGGCGATCTGCAAAAATGCTACAACGACAACATCAACAACGTAGAAACAGCGTGCGCCGATTTGGGAAGCGCGCAGTTTTGGGCAAGCGTTCGTAATGTGCTCGGTCTTGCGCCAGGTGAGCAGCTGCGGCTCGTGACCGATGCCGATTGGAACAAAGATCCCAATGGCGGCGCTGCGTTTGCTGCGGCGTCCTTTGAAGGTTTGAATCAGATGTTCAAAATCCTGCAGACGCCGGAGCCTGGTGCGTTCATCAATATGAACGATTTTGCGCCAGGACCGAGCGGCGTCACGGGACCGTTCTCGAACGAGTATCGCGTCGAGAACAAAGTGACGCTGGTGTCGACCAATCCAAATGCCGTCCAGCCTTGCGCGAACGGTGCGTCCAGTGTCCGCGCGTCCGATGGACGGATTCTCTGCGCTTCTCTCAGCTTGGACCTGACCGATGCACGTTTCCCATACACCAACTATGATGTGGCGAGCGGCTACTACTACTTCGATCGGATTGCTTGGATTGGTAGCTTTTACGATAAGCTCGTTGCGATTCTGGCGCTGACCGATCCGTCTACCAGCTTCATTGGCGTAGATACCGCGAGCGATATTCGGCGTTTCGCCATCGGTTACAATTTGTTGTTCCCGAATCTGCTGCACAATTTGTTCTCTTCGATCTTTACGGAAGAGCTCGCAGCCTATGCGCCGCGGGTGAAGAACAATACGCTCTATCAACGTCCGCCATTCACGGCAGCAACGAGTACGGACGAAGATTTCATCACCTTGCCCGCAGCGTGCGAAAACGACTTGGCATGCGGCACGCCGCTCGATGTGTCGAACAACTTTACGGTGCGCATTTACGCGCTGCTCTACGGCATGGCTGGTTTCAGCTCGGTGTTCAGTCCGGCCTTCACGGATGCGGCTCAGATCTGTGTGCGCGGTAATGGCGAGTGCAACATTCCGCCTTCGCAGGTCTGCGACGACGCTTCAGACGTCAATGCCAACGCTAATCCCTGTCTGCAGCTCGAGAACCCCATTAGTCACAAGATTTACGCCGCCTGGCGTCCAGACGTCTCTGCCGGGCCCGCTCCTGCGCTCGGGTTCGAAGGGGTGGGGTCGTTGCTGCTCAAACACGCGGGCAAACAACAAAAAGCCTACCGTGATGCACGCGATGACTACAACACGCTCTATGCTGCGGCGACCGCCGAGCAAAAAGTGAAGCTGCAGGACCGCCTCACCTTCACGACGTCCACCATGACCAATAGCTTCGAGGATGTGGAGTTGGTGCGTGGCTTCTACAGCATGTTCGGGTATATCCGCTGACCTCTGATGGCACTAAAAGTGGATGTTGCCCCGAACCGGGGTCTTTTGTGTCGCTTCTTCGACTGGGCGTTTGCACCGGTGCAGCTTTCGCCGGAAGCGAAGGCGCGGCTAGAGCACGCGGCGTCAAAGGGCCGCGTTGTCTATGTGCTGCGCTCGACAAGCTTCCTCTCGGCGCTCTTGCTGAGCGCCATTGCGCGTACGAGCGGGCTGCCGACGGTCAAATACGTTTCACATCTGATGGTCGTGTGGTGGCAGTCGCTCGGCTTCATCCTGCGCGCGTTGTTCTCACGGGATAAAACGCAGCCCTCGTTCGCTACGCTTTCATTCCGCCACCGCGACGACGAAGAACAACGCTGGCTAGACGACACGCTGAAGGAGGGGCACTCAGCGCTTCTGTTTCTGTTCCGGCCTCGCTCCTCTACGCGTGGTCGAATTAAGCACGGTGAAGAAGCGTTGCAACGACTCGTGCGCGCATCGAAGAATGCGGGCGTACCCGTGCAAGTCGTTCCGGTGTCGTTCTTCTACGATCAGGTGCGCGAGCATCTGCGTCGCTCGCTCGTCGACTTCATCTTTGGTCCTCGTTCGGGCCCTGGGCGCCTGCGTGAGATCGGTAGCTTCCTTCTGCACCGTCATCACACGATCGTCTCAGTGGGCGAGCCCATTGACATCACGAAGCTGGAGAAATCCGATGAGCTTCACACGATGGACGCCATTCGCACCGAGATTCTGAAGGCGTTCGGCCAGCAGGCGAGGGTGGTGCGTGGCCCGCGCCAGAGACCACGCGGCCATACCATCGCAAGCGTGCTGCGCGATCCTGATCTGCGTGATGCCATGATCGAGGAGACTCAAAAGGGTCAAAAAGATCTGGCGCAAGTGAGACAAACCGCCAAGCGCTATCTCGACGAGATCGCCGCCGACTATCGTGATCATTATATCCAAGTCTTTCGTCACTTGCTCGATTGGGTCTTCAACAAGATCTACGACGGTGTGGTCGTAGACGAGACTGGCTTCGATCGTCTGCGTGAAGTGCTCAAAGACACCACGGTCGTGATTACGCCGTGTCACAAGAGTCATGCGGACTATTTGATTCTATCCTATCTCTTTCGGGTGCGCGGCCTTCAGTGTCCGCACATTGCCGCAGGCGTGAACTTATCCTTTTGGCCGCTCGGGCATTTGTTTCGCGGCTCGGGCGCGTTTTTCGTTCGTCGCTCTTTCAAAGGTAACGCGCTCTACGCAGCGTCGTTCAAAGCGTACGTCAAACATCTGCTCCTCGACGGAACGACGATGGAGTTCTTTCCAGAAGGTGGTCGCAGTCGAACGGGGCGTTTGCTGATGCCCAAACTCGGGATGTTCAAGTACGTGGTGGAAGCTTGGCGCGGAGCCGGCGCTCCCGAGATGACAATTCTTCCCGTGTCAGTGGACTACGAAAAAATCATCGAGCACGCGTCTTACCAAGCGGAGCTGCAAGGCAAAGCCAAAAAGAGCGAGAGCATTGGAGCACTGCTGCGCACGCGAAAGATTCTGCGCTCTCGTTACGGCCGGGTGCACGTGACTTTTGGCGCGCCCATCAAGCTCAGCCAATTTGCAGCCAAGCGCGGTGTGGTGCTGGCCGCGGGTGATGCGGAAAAGTGCAGTGAAGCGCAGGGCACGATGATCAGCAAGTCGCTCGGTCACCAGGTCATGCACGACATTGGGCATGCGGCGACGGTCACGCCTTCGGCAGTAGCAGCCGCCGTTCTTTTGAACCCAAGGCGCGCGACGATCAGCAAGCATCAGCTCTTTGCGCAATCTGAAGATTTGCTCACCGAGCTGAAGTGGCTGTCTGCACCCATTTCCCGCAGTTTACATCCCGCGCCGCCAGCACTCGAAGAGGCGCTCAAGCGCTTCGAAGAGGAAAAGCGGATTCGCGTGGAACATGTCTCCACGACGGATGGTGAGGCGTTACTCAGCGTGCCAAGTGAGCACCGACTTGGCCTCGTCTACTATCAAAACATGCTCACGACGCATGTGCTCTCGCATGCGATTGTGGCCGTCGCTGCGCTTGGGCTCGGCCCTTGTACGGTTGAAGAGCTGCGGGTGGCGTCGGCGGAGCTCTCGCGCATGATGAAACACGAGTTCAGCTTTCGCGCGGACCGTCCATTCGAATCGTTGTTCGCGCTCATCGTCACCGAGCTCGTTGCGCAAGGCGTGTTGGTCCTCGAAGCGCCCAAAGGCGATCCACTGAGTGACCGCGTCCTTCCGGGGCGTCAGGCTGGGCTCGAAGCGCTGGCCGGCTTCCTTGACGCAACCATTGGCGCTTATGTGGCTACACTCGACGCTTTGGATGAGCTGAGGCATTTCCCGCTGTGGGAGAAGGAGCTCGCCACCCGCGCGCTGGATCGTATTCGCGTTTGGCTGCTCGATGGTCGCATTCGCACGGCGGAGAGCCACCAAAAGCCATTTGTCCAGAATGCGCTCGCCTGGGCCCGCGGCCTTGGGGTCCTTTATGAGCGTGAAGATAAAACGCTCGCCCTGACGGAAAAGTTCAATGATCCCGAGAACCTAAAGATGGTTCGGCGCCATTTTGGACGCTTCCTTTTTTCGTATTCAGAGAGTGAGCGCACCTCAGCCGATGGTCGCCCGATAATAGCAGCGGATTCGCACGCCAATGGGCAGGGATCCGCCGCTAAAGGAGCGCCAAATGACCGTCCGAGGGAACAACACCGCCTTTAATGCTGCTGACTTTGCCAAGCGGCTCAAGCAGGTCCTCGATACCGAGACGACGACGCCAGACACCCGTAAGCAGGTGGAGGCATTAGCGAAGCTGGATCCCGCCAAGCAGGGCGAGGTGCTAAAGGCCTTCGACGCTATCGTCAGCAAGGCCGAGCTCGAAGACTACAAAGAAGCGCTCGAAAAAATTGGTGCGCAGCTTGGCGCCAACATGGCATTTCTCGCGCAAAACAAGATCGTCGAAGGCGGCGCCACCGCCGGCAAAGCCCAAGACAAGACACTCGAGTTGCGCAAAACGGAAGGCGCGAAACGAAAACCAGCTGCCGCCAAAACATCGAGCGAACCGCTCATGGATGGCGCCGAGAAAATCGCGGACGTCAGCCTGAAGCTCAACGAGACGGCCAAAGCGCAAGCCTCGCCAAAAGCCAAAGCCGCCATTGAAAAGCTCGCAAGTCGCATTGAGAAGGCGGTGCAAACGCTGACCGAGCAGGCCGGTAAAGCAGGCATGAATTGCGACAAGGTAGAGCGCGACATCGCGAAGCTGCGCGCCATGGGACCTGAGGGCGCCGCCAAAGCGGACGCTATGACGCCTAAGTTGCATGCAATGCTGCGCGACTTTGCCAAGGCGCTAGAAGCAGAGGCGGCAAAAGGTGCGCCTAAGGCCGCGCCGACGCCCGCTGCGAAAGTGGGTGTTGCGCCCGCGCCAACGGCCGCCGCGAGCGCCGCCGCTGTTGCGCCGAGCGCCGCAGCCACTGCTTCCCCGCGAACTGACTTCGCCAAAGCAGCCGCCGAACAACGTAGTATCTCACGTTCGCAAAGTATTCTCGATCTGATCAATTCCGGCGCGCCCATCGAGTACATCTTGATGGCCGTTATGATGCTCTTCCTCGAAGACAGTGATGAGGCGCTGAAGCAAAAGCTCGCCGATCAAATGGCGAAGCAGAAAGAAGTCGAAGCACTTCGCAACGAACAAACCGCTTTGGAAAACAACGAGCCTGCCGCCTTGGCAAAACTTGGCGTTCCCAAAATCGTCGCGCCGATTGTGCAGCCGGTCGTCAAAGCGGTGAAGCTGAACGCGCTCGACAAAAAAGAAGAGAAGCTCGAAAAAGAGATCGCCAAAACGGAAGCCGACATTGCGGCGACGCCGCCACCGGCGCCCGTAGTCGCCACCCCCGTAGAACAGGCTGTAGCAAGCACCGCGGGCGATGTGCTCGAGGGCGCCGACAAAGCGGTTGGGTCCAAGCCCGAGGCCTCTTCGGAAGACAAGAAGAAAGCGCAGAACGCCGCGGCAAAATCGGGCTCGGCGCCTGGTAGCGTCGTAAACAGTACGCCTGCCGCTATCGCAGCCAAGCAAACAACGGAGGCCAAAGACGCTGCTTCCGAGCAGACTGACGCGAAAGTAGACGCCAAAGCGTCCAACACGCAGACCCCCGAAACCGATACTCAGACGCCAACGGCGCCGGATGCAGCGCCAGCCCCTTCTCAAGAGGAGCTACGCCAAAAACGCCTCAATGAAATCGCAAACGAGCTTCGCAACCGCGGCGATTCGAGTACACAAACGCAGATGGAAGTTCAGCAGCTCATGGAACGCCGCTCGAACATGGTCGAGCTGATCAGCAAACTGATGAGCCAAATCTCTCAGATGCTCTCTACCATCACGCACAACATCTGATGCGAAGCTGTTTTCTGGTGACGCGTATGTGCTTTGCATTCGCGCTCCAGTGACGAAAATCGTTGTCGCCGTCGAGTTCGCACTCAACACATCGAACGCTCGCGTTGCACACTTTGCGCGCCGCGCCATCCGATGCTGGACGCGATGGACACGAAACGATCCGTATTCTGGGTTCTCGCCCTTGACGTCATTGCTCTCTCCTTCGACTTCGTCTGGGTGATCACTTTGCGCGACAGACTCGCGCTCTCTGTCGTCCTCTGCTGCCTCACGTCGCTTCTGCGCCTGGCGTTCGTCTCACGACGCTTTGACCTAGCCCTCTTCGTCATCGGCGGCATCCTGGCAGCGGCGAGTGACGCGGTGCAGGTGGCCAGCGGCGTCTACACCTATCCCGTGATTCAGCTCTGGGTGCTGCCTGCCTGCATGCTGCCGGTGTGGGGCCAAATCATGCTGCTCCTGCGCTCCGTTTTGGTTGCTGCACA
>JBIKMD010001030.1:0-2693 GCA_044359465.1 Myxococcota bacterium | reverse complement strand
ACGAATGTTACGTCAACGTCGAGATCGGTTCGTCCGAGCACGCGCGGGAGGTCTTTCGCAAACGTAGTCAGACCAGTTCTATGCTTTTGGCTCGAATGCGTATCCAAGCGAATAAGAAGAGATGATCGTGTAGTTGCGTGAACGGGAGTCTGAGCGATGCCGAACGCGTGTTTGAGAAACTGGTAGCAGAGCTTGAATTGCACATCGAGGTCCGAAACCGTTGCCTCTTCCGCCAAATTGGCCCGCACATAGGCGCGATCACAGAATAGCTGCCTATACCGGACGTCGCCCATTTCAATGTGCGTACAAAGACAATCGACGAGTTCACGATAGATCGGTTCGTTGATCGCCGAAAGATTCGTCCAGCCCACTTCGCCGCGGAGCTTGCGGGCCTGAGTAATCTTGCGCAGCTCGGAATCCAGCCTTGTAAGAGCAGGCATTTCGCCGAAGATTCCGCCGAAAAAGCAATGATAGCGAAAAGGCGGATCACTCGTGTGCGTCCACGCCTCATCCGCGAATATTTCGTAGATGGCCACGTTGCCGCATAACGCAAATGAAGAGTGGCTTGTCAAAGAAAGACCCCGGTCTCCTCAAACGCCGCACATCCTAAAATGTGAAGCTCGGAAACCGGGGTCCCCATAAGGGTATCACGAGCCTTGACTTTCAACAACACCATCGGTGGCTGGGACGTCGCCGGTGGAAGTCTGGTGCTCCATGCTCCCAATAGGCGGGTTATTGCGAACTGTTTTGTATTGCAAACACTACCAAACGGTGTCATGTTCTTGGGCATTCAACCTCAAGGAGCCAAGCGTGCAAAATGAATCAAAGGAAGAGCGTAAGCTTTGGGATGCTGCCGACGTCGCGGCCTACATGAAAGTCAGCCGCTCTTGGATCTACATGCGCGTGGAGGCGGGCTTGATTCCGCATATCCGCATCGGAAATTTGATTCGCTTTGAGCCGGAGACTCTGAAAGAATTTCTCAATCGCGAGCGGTTGAGCGCGACGGGTGCCGCTGCTCGGGTTCGCGCAGTGCGCGTTCATCACGCAGGCTAGGAGATTTGTCATGGCGTCGATCTACGAGAAACGTCCAGGCAAATGGTTCGCCAAGATCAAAGACGAACATGGCATCTGGCGCGACCGCGCGCTGGATGCGCGCACCAAGGGCGAAGCAAAGCGTGTATGCCTCGATATGGAAATCGAGATCGAAGGCAAAAGAAAACAGCTCGGGCTGTTGTCGACCGCTGACCGCACCTGGACTGTCAACCAGATGCTCGAGTGGTGCCTTCAGACCTATTGGCAAGATTCGTCACAGGCGCGCGTGCGCAGTCTGCATGCGCATTTTCGAGATAGCGATCTAGGCCGTTCGTCTGTGGCCGAAGTCCAATCCGGGATCGTCGAGCAATTTCTGCAGGCGAAACAGCAGGCTCTCTCACCGCGGCGGATCAACTACCTGCGAGCGCATCTGCACGCCGCGTACAACTACGCGAAAGCCGCGGGTCGTTTTCGCGGCGTGAATCCGGTGACGGAGGTTCGTAGGCGCAAGGTGCCAAAGCGCATCTCAGATTATCTGCGCTACCATGAGGTTCCGCGAGTGCTCGATGCGGTGGCACCCCAATGGCGCGACTTCGTCACTGTCGCGCTCTGGACTGGACTGCGGAAAGGCGAGCTTGGAGCGCTCGAGAGAAGCGATGTCGACATCGACGCCCGGACTCTGACGATTCGACGTTCTTGGAAACGGGATCAAACAAAGGGTGGGCATGTCGACGTGATCCCGATTGCCGAACCGATCGTGTCGATTCTAAAGGCCGCGATGGAACGATCGCCAACGTCCCTTGTTTTTCCTAGGGCAGATGGCTCAATGATCCGAGAAGATGTCGACCTGGCGAACATATTGCGCAGTGCATTTCGTCGAGCTGGCATCGTCACGGGCTACGCTCACAAATGCCGCCGCGCTGGTTGCGGTCACAACGAGCTCTCTGCAGACAACGCTTCCCGTCGTTGTCCGAAGTGCGACATGAAGCTTTGGTCCACGGGCATCGTTCGACCGATTCGTTTTCATGACACACGCCACACGACCGCGACTCTTCTCCTCAAGTCGGGCGTGCCGCTCGTGACTGTGCAGAAGATCTTGCGTCACACTGATTCGCGCATCACGAGCGAAGTGTACGGTCATCTCGATCTAACCGACATGCACGACGGCATGAAGAAACTTTCGGAGAAGATGCCGGTCCCTTTTGCGCTGCCGCCTGCGACGGATGAGAACCCATCCCAGGCGGTTGAAGCGTTGGCAGCAAACTTGGCAGCAAAATCCTTGGTAACCGCTAGTAACGGTTGTGATGGCGACGCTGCCGCGACTGTAACGAATGGAACGTTTTCAACTGTTTGCGCAGATACGAGCGCGAAACTACCGCAACAAGTGGAACTACGAATCCGAAGGTCGCAGGTTCGACTCCTGCCGGGCCCGCCATTTTCAAGACAAGCTTTTCAACATCGGCAGTCGTCTGAAACGCTGGCGCGTTTCCCTGTCCAGGCCCGCCATTTTCAAGACAAGCTTTTCAACATCGGCAGTCGTCTGAAACGCTGGCGCGTTTCCCTGTCCGGGCCCGCCATTTTCAAGACAAGCTTTTCAACATCGGCAGTCGTCTGAAACGCTGGCGCGTTTCCCTGTCCGGGCCCGCCATTTTCAACTCAGT
>JBIKMD010001029.1:0-2694 GCA_044359465.1 Myxococcota bacterium | reverse complement strand
GATAGCGCACCAAGCACGAGCTGCATTTTGCCAGCGCCCTGGGCCCTACGAATCAAGGCCCTTGCACGCGCAATGAGCTCCTCGAGCGCAAACGGTTTGGTAAGGAAATCATCTACACCCTGGTTGAGCGCGAGTACTTTTTCGCCAACGTCGGATCGCGCCGTGAGCATGAGAATGGGAGTGGTGAGTCCACCCGCGCGCAATTGTTTGCAAAGCGAAAGCCCATCACCGTCTGGCAGCATCCAATCGAGCACGAGCAGATCGTAAGAGATGAAGCGCGCTTGTTCTTTTGCCTCTGTCACGAGGCGTACGCGGTCAACGACGAAGCCATCTTCCGAAAATGCGCGGTGAAGGAACGCGCCTACTTTTTTGTCGTCTTCGACCACCAAGATCTTCATTTCAAAGCAATTTGTGCAGGTTTTTCCGCATCTGACAAATGCCCGAGGCAAACCGCACCCTTGTCTGCTTCTGACCGAAACCCAAATTGGAGGTTCCTCAATGCCACCACCTGTGACCACCCCGCCGCCGCCACCCTTTCGTTTGGTCGAAGCCGGCCACCTGCGCATCCCGCTTGGGGGCGATCGCGCCATCAATCTCTTTGGCCGTACCGACGTCACCGTCACCGCACGCGCTGGCATGACGGCAGGAGGCACAGCGAGCGGCGCCTACTATGCAACGCGCGTGGAAGTGGCGCCCACCACGGCCATCGTCGGTGACCCTTGGTTCGCACTCATGATTTCACCCGTGATCGGTTTTCACGGCGTAGAAAGCATGACACCCGGCGACACCACGGGCGGCGCCCGAGGCACCTTCGGCGGCGAAGTTTCCTTTGCATTCAACACCCATGGTGGGCGCCAATGGGTGGTGCCGCGTGTCGGTTTTGGCGTTTCGCTCGGTGGTCCCACCCCCGTGCCTTATGTCAATCCAACCCTCGATATTTCCCTCGCCGTAGGCTCCGATTCCTCACTCGTCTTGAGCGCCGGCTACCGCTTTGACCCGGAAGCGGGCCACCAGGGATCCCTGTCTTTGGGCTTCACCTTTGGTCGCTCATTCAGCCAAGCCTACAATGGCACCTTGTTTGAACCGGGCGACGCAGGTACGACGCCAGCGAATGACCCCGCCGAAACCCACAGATAAAGAACGCACCCTCATCGCCGAAAATCGCAAGGCGCGAATGAAGTACGCCGTCGAAGATCACTTCGAGGCAGGCATGGTGCTCACCGGGAGCGAAGTGAAGTCGCTGCGCGCCGGGAAATGCCAGCTCGTAGATTCCTACGCCTATGTTCGCAGAGGCGAGATCTTCTTGGCGAGCGCCCACATCGGCGCCTACTCACACGGTGGTTACGCCAACCACGAGCCCACACGCGAACGAAAGCTTTTGCTGCACCGGCGCGAAATCGAAAAGCTCAAGACCAAACTCGAACGCCGAGGCTACACGCTGATTCCCTTGAGCATCTACTTCAAGGCGGGTCATGCCAAGATCGATTTAGGACTGTGCGTTGGCAAAGAAGGGGTCGATCGCCGCGCAGACATCAAAGAGCGCGACAGCAACCGCGAGATGGACAAAGTCATGAAGGCCGCGAGGCGGCGCTGAACGTTAGATTACGGAGGCGTATCGCAGGCCGCCCATTGCTGGATCGACTCGATTTCGGCCGCGGTGAGCGCTGGGTCAGTCGACGGCGGCATCGACTTGTTGCCAACCTTTTCTGCAGCGGTGGACGCAATCGCTTTGAATTGTTCGTAAGTATCGTAGTTCGAGTTGATCGGCGCCGCTTTGCGGTCCTTCGAACGAACCGAGTGACACGTTGCGCACTTGGCCTTCACAATCGGCTCAACCACCGCAGCGTACCCAGGCGCGGCCGCCTTGTCTTTGCAGGTCGAAGCACCACCACCACCACAAGCAGAAATCGCGAGCGCTGCGCCAGCAAGCGTCAACATAGACAACATTCGCATCAACAAAACCTCCAGAGCGCGTTTTTAACCGCGCGTGAGCGAGCCAGCAACCATTTCGTCGCTCTAGAAAAACCAGGCCGGGCGCAAACCCAATATCAAAGTGGCGAGTGTGCGTGACGGGTCTCGCGCAAGCACCGTGCCCGTACTCAAGGCGTTCGCATCGGCGCTATTTTGCGCTTAGCTCATAGCCAAGCGGATCGATGTATTTGGCTCGCTCGCGCAAGGCCTCGACAGAGGGCACCTCTTTGGCGAGCGGCAGCAACTGAAAGAGCAAGGTGTTTTTGTCCGCAAACGGATGCTTCCATTTGGCCGGCTGCGTTGCCGCTTGTCGCAAGCTCTTCTGCACGTCGATCCCCGCTTCGAACAAAGGCGCCGTGCCTCGGTACCGTAAGTCGAAGCTCACTAAATACTTTCCCGAGTTACCCGCGGCGACGCTCTGCACCTTCCCCATGGCGCGCGCGCCAAACTGCAAGCGGCCTTCATGTGCGTTCAGGATCAGCGAAATTCCGCTCACTTTGTTCGCGATTTTTTCTTCAGTCGCGCCGTCTGTATGGGCCACTACGATCACCAAGTCCGCATAACTCTTGTACATTGAGAGCAAGCGGTTGAGCGCATCCACGGGGTCCTGCAGCTCGTATTTTTCGTCTGCCAGCGCTTTTGGAAACGTGGCCTTAGAATACACGGCGAAGACGAGCACCCGCTGGTCTCCTGGTTTCGCGAGCAGAAACGGCCGGAACATAG
>JBIKMD010001028.1:0-2701 GCA_044359465.1 Myxococcota bacterium | reverse complement strand
GAGCCCGAGTGAATCGCAACCTGGGCCATCGACTTCGCAGCCGGTCGGATTCGGATTCGCTCCATTGCCAGTCTTCGCCGCTTCTTGCTGTTTAGCCGTCTCCGCTGCCAGGCACTCGTGCACGACGTCGTTCGTGGTGCAACCGCCGCAGTCGGGATTGTCCTGCGTGCACGATTGAATCACGCCGCTCGCGCGCTGCACCTTCATGAACCATTGCAGCTGTTCCTGAGTAACGGTGCCGCCATGATAGCCACTGTAACCCTCGGCGCAGCCGAACGCGCTTTGGCAATGGTTGTGGCTCGCATGGTCTTGGCCTTCCGAGGTGTGGCCGTTTTCGTCGACATCCACAGGGTTCCCCTCTTCATCAGTGGTCGCTGGCGTCGGGTCGTCGCTACCAAAGGTTTTAGAAAAGTCGTCGCCTGTTCCTTCGAACACCTTTTCGTTCGTGTCCTTTTCGTACGCCACTACGTTGCCATTACTGTCCGAGTAAAAGACGACGGTACGGCCGTCTTCGAGCTCGATCTCGCCCTCCTCCTCATAGCCTGGCGGGACGTCGCGCTCTGCACCCCCGTCTGCCACAGATGGCGCGCAGCTCTTTCCTCCGGATGGCTCGGCAGGAATGCCGCCCGTCATGCTTGGACGACCGGCCATCAAGCACGTAGCGAACGACGGCAGCAGCCCACGATCCGCAATGAGCCCATTGAGCGCCCCACTCGAGCAACTCGAGCTTTGACCAAGGTAACCATCGCGGCTCCCAGACGGATCGCCCGCGTCGCCGGTGCCGGTAACGCCGCCATTGACGCCTTCGGTGCCTTCGCAGCCAGCTTGATCTGAGCTGTACACAGCGTTCGTGATCGCGTCCTGTTTCGTGAGCTCGCTCTTGATGTCGTAACCGCTGCAACCAGGATCACAACGGAAGCCGACTGCAACCAACTTGTCGCCAACCACTACGCGCTTTGCTGCATCGCACGGGAGCAAGAACGAGCGAATGAACGCTGGCAGTGGGTTCGAAGTCTCAACCAAGCCGTCACGAAAGCGCAAATGCTTGTGGCCTGCTTTTCCGCGGAAGTGTTGAATCTTGCCGCCAGGGATTGGTTCTGATGTGATGCGGCGAAGCTCGCCCGCTTTGCGATCGAACATCCAAAAGCCAAGGCGGTAGAGGCTAGAGGTTCGCAGATCTGCGGCAGCGGCGAGCCGCGGCCCAAAACGATTCATCCACAGCATTCCCTGGCTCTTGTAGGTGGCGTACTTCGCAAGCGGACGGTTGTAGTCAGCGCACAGAGCGATGAGCGGAGCGAGAATCTCGAGGACGCGGCTTTCGAACAGCGCGGCTTGTTTGACGTTCGCGAGGTGCAAACCAAAGGTGCGGCCGCCGTCGAATTGGCGCTCGAACACGTCCACTAGCGTGCGCTCAAAGCGCGCCGCATCGAACTCACTCATGCAGCGAAGCTGCGCTTGCAATCGCGCGATGGCTGCTGTGGCGTCGCGCGTGTCTTCACCGATCACCGCACGAAAGTAGCGCGGCAGCACGCGCTCGAACACCACATCGCCCGCGCAGGCGTTGCTGTCTGCCAAGCCAGTAATGCGCGGCCGCGATGACTTCAAAGCGCGACGCACCATCACGGCGTACCGCTGAAGCGAGAAACTGAGCGGAGACAGCAAGCTCCCCGACTTGCTCACCTCGCTTGCTGCGTCTGCACCGCGAGTCTTGAGCACAGTGTCTAACTTCATTTCGACGGCGAGGAGCTCCTTGGCTTTGGCAGCCGCGGCATCGTCTGCTTTCAAACTGGCCGCCTGCAGCGATGCGTAGGCACCGTCTTTCTTGAGCCGCGCCTTCGTTGCGAGCGCTCGCATGGCGATCGCCTTGCTCTTCAAGCGGTGCCACTCCGCACCATCGCGTGCAGCGGCGATGTCGAGTGCATAGAGCTCCGAGTTCGCGGTCTGCGCGGCCGCATAAGGGGTGCTCGTGAGCGCGTCGCTCGCTTGAGTGACTTCGATCCCCGGGCCAACTGGAGTCGCGCAGGCCGCCATGAGCAAAAATGGGATAGTTCGTTTCATGGCGCCCCATTGAGCAAGGGTCAGGCCACAAAAAAGCCTAGTCTTTTCGGGAAGAACCCTGCGCCACTGATCACTTTTGATCTGTGACAGATCAGATTCGACTCATGCCAATGATCACGGGCGCTCGTGTTACAAGAACCAAATTACTTGCTCGAGATCCCGCTAGCCGGAATCTCGATCCAAATCGCCGATGCACGACTCGGGGCATTGACCACGAGCTCACCCTCCCCGACTTCCACTCCATCACCCGGTGCCAGTACCGAAGCGTGGTTCAAGCGAAGTGGCGCGTTCAGTGCGAGTAAATAACCCGCGCGCTTCGCGCCCAGCGTGATGCGTTGCTCGCGTCCCGGGGCTACATCGAGCCACCAGATCTTGGCGTCCGCGCGAAGTGGCATGGACCCATCACCTGCGATGACTTGTAGCCCTACTTCCTCGCGAAGCTGTCGATGGTAGTACGCGGGAGCTCCGCCGCGTTCATTCGGCGTGAACCAGATCTGCAGCATGCGCGTCGCTGCGTTTGTCTCATTCCCTTCAGCGTGCTGAATACCGTCACGTGCGGAGATCAGTTGGGCCTCGCGTGGCTTTAACGTCGCGCCGTGCGCCTGATCGCCGTGGTGGCTGAGCTCACCGTCAATGACGATGC
>JBIKMD010000189.1:0-6944 GCA_044359465.1 Myxococcota bacterium | reverse complement strand
GCGTCCGCGTATCTCGATCAAAGATGCGAGTGGTAACACCTCGAAGCTTCCGTCCTCGGAAGGCTTCGCGCGATACTTGCTCTCGGTTGGCGCCAACCTGGTCGTTGCAGACGGCGACATGGTTGCCGCCGGCGACGTTATCGCGAAGATCCCACGCGAAACGACGAAGACCAAAGACATCACCGGTGGTTTGCCGCGTGTTGCTGAGCTCTTCGAAGCACGTAAGCCAAAGGATCACGCCATTGTGTCTGAAATCGACGGCGCTGTGTCGTTCGGTAAAGACACCAAAGGCAAGCGCAAGGTCATCATCACGCCAGAGTTCGGCGAGCCGAAAGAGTACCTGATCCCGAAGGGTCGCGCGCTCACGGTGCACGAGCAAGATCGCGTGAAGGCCGGCGAAGCTTTGATGGATGGTTCTTCGAACCCGCACGACATTCTGCGCGTGCTCGGTGAGAAGGCCTTGGCCCACTACTTGGTCGACGAAATCCAAGAAGTGTACCGTCTCCAAGGCGTGAAGATTAACGACAAGCACATCGAAGCGATTGTGCGCCAGATGCTTCGCCGCGTCCGTATCAAGGACGTGGGCGATACGAAGTTCCTGGTCGAAGAGCAGTGCGAGAAGCTCGAGTTCGAAGCAGAGAACGAGCGCGTGATGCTCGAGGGTGGCAAACCGGCAATCGCCGAGCCGCTGCTCCTCGGTATCACCAAGGCATCGCTCTCGACCGAGTCGTTCATTTCGGCTTCGTCGTTCCAAGAGACCACCAAGGTCCTCACGGAAGCGGCGATCACCGGGAAGATCGACTACCTCCGCGGCCTCAAAGAGAACGTCATCATGGGACGTCTCATTCCGGCCGGTACGGGTCTCGCGGGTTACAAGCGTCTGCGCACGGTTGTGGATCCAGAGCTCGTGGAAGAAGACGAGAGCTACGAAGCACCAGCACGCGAGCCGTCGCTGCGTGAAATGGTCGCGGCTTCCGAAGGATAAGCGCGAAGCGCAAATCCGTAGGACTGGCAGCTAGCGCCAGCAAGTGACGAAGTGAGTCAATGAGCGGGCCGGTTCTCGAAAGAGAGCCGGCCCGTTTGTTTTGGCCCCGCCTCGCTTGAAGTCCAAAACCTTCGCTCTGTGTGACGACCGTCATTTGCTTGTATCTGAGGTCGTGTGCATAGAACGCAACTATGCAGCGTTCGCTCATCGCACTGTTCCTCATCGCTTGTGTTCCCTCGCCATCGCCTAAGGCAGAGGAAATGATGTGCACGCTCGATGCCGCACGGGTGCAAGCCAATGTCTGTCTTCTCTTTACGCTTGGAACGACAGCCGTAGATGCGTGCAATGCGTCTTGCGGGCCGGGTCGCTTCACCAGTGGTGGCGTGTGCGCGGATCGCTGTGCTGAAGGCCGTTTTGCGAGCGATGGCACTTGCGTTAGAACGTGCGCCCCAGGGCGTTTTGCCGACCAGAGCGGCGCGTGCGCGCCAGGGTGCGCGCCGGGACAATTCAGCGACGATGGGGTTTGCGTGTCTGCTTGCTCGGAGGGACGCTTTGCCAGCGACAGTAGCTGTGTCGATGTCTGTGCTGGCTCGCGTGAGGATGCGAGTTGTAAAAGCGCCTGTTCTGAAGGCCGCTTTGCTTCTGATGGTGCGTGCGTCAGTGCTTGTCCGCTCGGGCGCTTCAGCGAAGGTGGCGCTTGTGCGACGAGCTGCTCGCCGGGTCGATTTGCCAATGTCGATACCTGTGCGGATAGCTGTCCATCCGGTCGTTTCGCATCGGCAGGACGCTGCAGCCTAGCGTGCCCAGCGGGCAGCGTAGATGAAGACGGGCTTTGCGCGAGCGCCTGCTCCCCCGGCCGCTTCAGTAACGACGGCCGCTGCGTTGATGCGTGCCCGGATGGGCGCGTAGGGAGCGGGAGTGAATGTGTGGACCTGTGCGACGCGAGCGAGTTCGAAGACGACGGCTTGTGCGTGGGTGCGTGCTCGCAGGGGCGCTTCTCAGATGGAATTCGCTGCTCTGATACGTGTTCGGCAGGACGTACATTGCAGGGCGGTAATCGCTGCGTGGATACTTGCCCCAGTGGCGAGACATTCGACACTGCCACCGGGGGCTGTACGGGCAATTGTGAAGCGACTGGTCGTTTCTCGGACGGTGCGGCTTGTGTCTCTGCCTGCTCTTCTGGGCGCTTCGTCCACGCAGACGCGGCCGTCGGTGAGACTTTCTGTGTCGAAGTTTGTCCAGAGGGACGATTCGCTGCTGACGGTCTGTGTGGGACGGACTGCCCGAGCGGACGTTTTGCGCTCGGCACGCGTTGCGTGAACGCGTGCCCGGTCGGTCGTTTTAGTGATGGCGGCGCTTGTGTCGATGCCTGTGCTCCCGGCAAATTTAGTGATGCAAGCGAGTGTAAAGTGAGCTGCACCACCGGGCGTTTTAGTGACGCGGCGACGGGCGCTTGTACCGAGCGCTGTGCAGCTGGACGTTTTGCCAATGAGGCGAGCTGCGACAGTGCGTGCGGTCCCGGTCGCTTCAGCGATGGTGGCACGTGCAAGAACGCATGCCCAGCTGGACGCTTCAGCGATGCGGGCACGTGTGCAGAGGCCTGTAGCCCTGGTCGTTTCAGCGTTGACTGGAAGTGCGAGGAGGCTTGCAGTGATGGCCGTTTTGCGACTGGTGCACGGTGCAAACAACCGGTCGCAAGCACGCGTATTCTGCAAGGACGCGCGACGTTTCTGGAAGGCCAGGCGCTACGAGAGGCGCTCATGAATGGCCACGGCAGGGTGGTCGAGGTGACTGTTGCAGGTTCGAGCGAATTGCCGCTTGCTGGTGACCCTTGCGCCTGTATTGATGATCCCGCTGGAGGCTCGCCGCTGTGCACCGGTGGCTGATCTTGCTCGCTGCGTGCGCGCCGCAGAGCGGGCTGCCAGCAGAGCCGAGCGAGAGTGTGTACGTTGGCCGTGACACCTGCACGAGCTGTCACGCCGAACACGCTGCCAGTCACGCCGCCACCTATCACCACACCATGACGCAAGCAGCGACGCGGCATGCAGTGCTGGCCCCGTTTGCGGGCGAGAGGCTCGGCCCCTGGCATATGCGAGAAGCAGAGGGCACGTTCATGGCCGGCGATGAACGCATCGTGATGACAACAGGCTCTCACCACCAGCAGGCGTATTGGTTTCGCGATGCGTCGGGCGTGCTCAAACAACTGCCGTGGGTGTGGCTTGTCAAAGAACGCCGGTGGATTGAAAATGCTGCCTCTTTCCTGGTGGATCCGCGCATCGCGAAGGATGCCGGACAGGGACGCTGGGATGACAATTGTTATCGCTGTCACGCCACCGGTTGGGATCGCGCTGAAGCAAGCACCGCCGACCACGCGCCCTCTCGCGACCTCGGTATCAGCTGTGAAGCCTGTCATGGCGCTGGCCGAGCGCACGCCGAGCGCAATCGTAATCCTTTGCGCAGGTGGTGGCTGTATGTTCGCGGGGCAGGGGATGACACCATTGTGCATCCTGGCAAGCTCGATGCCGCTCGTTCGGCTGCGGTTTGCGCGCAGTGTCATTCAGAGAGTCTGCTGCGCAGCGATCCTGGAAAAGGCTTTCATCTGACGCCGTTTCCGGTGGGCGAGCGCCACGAGGCGCGTTTCTTGGCGCGTGCGCCCATGCAGCTCGGAAAGCTTGCCACCGAGCACGATGCCACGGCGCAGCGTCTTGCCGGCGCCTTCTGGCCAGATGGTACGGCCCGCGTTGCTGGGCGCGAGCACAGCGCCATGTTGCTCTCGAAGTGTTTCACCAAGGGCGGCATGAGTTGCGTGTCGTGCCACTCCATGCACTACGCACCAAAGGACAAGCAGGTGTTCACTGCTGGTGATGCCATGTGCACCCAGTGCCACGAGCGAGAAGCGAGCGCCGCCCACACTCACCATGCGCTAGATTCGAGTGGGAGCCGGTGCGCTTCTTGCCATATGCCTCGTGTGACCTACGGTTTGCTCGAGGCCCGCTCTAACCATCGCTTTGACGCACCCACTGCGAGTGGTGCGCGCACGAACGATAGACCGAACGCGTGTAACTTGTGTCATGTGGACAAGTCGCTCGCATGGACTGAGCGGACGCTGGCCTCGTGGAGCGGCGCCACCTACGACGCCGCCGTAATGACTGACGAACGGCCGGCGGCGGTCGTGTGGGCACTCAGCGGCGACGCTGCCAAACGCGCAGTCACTGCGTGGCATCTTGGGTGGCCACCCGCGCGTGCTGTGTCCGACACTACGCTCGCAGATGAAGCGTTGCTGATTTTGCTCGATGATCCGTATGCGGCGGTGCGACACATTGCGCAGGCGCGCGTAAGTGAGCTGCAAACGGAGCTGTCTGTGACGGGCGAAAGCAGCTATCGCGGTCTCTCGCGTGATGAAAGTCCAGTGGGGATTCAGGAATGAGCAAGGACCACGATCGACTTGGGTTCCTCGTGCTTGCGTTGTTTGCCGCGCTCGGCCTCGTGCTCGAAGTACTACACGGGCTCCGCGTGACCTCGTATTTGTCCGATTCTCACGCTACGCGCCGTTTGCTCTTCACGCTTGCTCACGCGCACGGTGTGTTGCTTGGCCTCGTGAACGTTGCCTACGCTGCTGTGATGCGTGCGTATGCGCTCTCAGACGTGCGCGCTTCGATGCTGCTGAAGGTCGCCACTGCCCTGGTGCCGGGCGGTTTTTTGCTGGGCGGCGCAGTGCTCATGCGGGAGGACCCCAATCCCCTGGTTCTACTGAGCGGGGTAGGTGGTATTTGTTTGGTGTTGGGATGCGCTCGCGTTTGGCGTGCGCTGCGTTGACATCGTGCCGAGAGGGTCTTGTAGAAACGACCAACTCAGTACTTGCCCACGTAGACGCCTCCGATTGTGCCAACGAACATGGTGACGCTGGTCGTGGGCGCTTTCGACAATGCGAAGTCCTTCACGTTGCTGAAGTCCCCAACATCGTCTCCGATCGTATAGACATTGGCTTCGCCTTGGGGGGTAAAGGCAGAGTAGTTGAAGAACAAACGACCGGCCGAGACGATACGGCCGGGCAGACCTCCAGAAGAAAGAATGCCTCCTTCGAGCCGAGTGATGCGCGTGGTGGTTGGGAACGCCGCTGCAAGCGAAGGCGTCGTGGCTGTGTTCGTGGTGTAACTCTCAAGGACCCCGGGAGCGAACGCAACCAAACACGCGTCTTGCGCGCGATCGTTGCCTGCGAAGAACGATGGGGCGCTCCGGCCAAGGTCGCGCGATACCGACAAGTAACCGTCGGAGGCGAGGTTGGTTTGTAAGTAAGTGACGCCCGCGATGTCACGCAATAACGCATAGCCGAAGCTACCAGCTGCGAGGTGGGTTACTTCCGTTTGCACTTGCACCGGCGCGGTCCCGTCGAGGTTCATTAAATAGGCCGTATCGTAGGTGAGTGCGATCAGCCGCGGAGAACCCACCACGCTGGTGTCCACAGCGAAGCGCGTGATCGTTCCCGCCGTCGTTGTTTGTAATGAGAAGGTTTCGCCGCCAGGGCTCGAGCGATACCAGCGCGGACTTCCGCCCGGGCCTGACTTCGAGGCGAGCGCAAGGAACGTCCCATCAGGAAGCGCTTCGAGTTGATACGGCACGAAGCCATTCAAGTCGTAAACCGGTGTCCAAGAGACACCTTGGTTGTTGCTGCGATAGATTTTCTCCGACGTCATGGCGATGATGATCTCGGTGCCCATGTAAAGCGTCGATCGCACAGCGTACACAGAGCTCCCATGTAGACCGCGATCGCTTTCGGCAAAACTAATGCCACCATCGCTCGACCGAATGACACCGCCATCGCCGCGCGCGAGCACAACGTTTGGCTGCGCGGGTTGAGCGATCAAATCCGTGCGCGTGCCCGTGGCATTGCCCACCCTCGTCCAACCGTCTTTGGGGGAGGTCGACCTGTAGAGTGCGCCTGCAGCGCGTGCGTACAACACCTCGCCGGGGAGCGGCAGTTGTTCGATGGGGTCCGCGATGCCCGTCTCGCATAGTGAGAACGCAGGGCTCGCACCCGCGGAACAATACACGTGCCCATCACTGACGACGACGAGTGAGTCACCGCTTTTGACGAGTGAGCTATCGGAGAGATTGAAGGTTTCAGGGAGCCCGGTGACACTCAGCTCCTGCCAAACGTCTTCGTTTCGCTGGTAGAGCTTAGGCACGTTGAGAAAGTCGGTGTCGTCTCGTGTCCAAAGAATCAGCTTGCCGCCGAGCTCACCAAAACAAACGGGTGTGCCGGTCGTGTAGCGGTCGATACGCGGCAAGCCCTCGCTCACGTTGGTGAAGGTTTTCCCATCGTCTTTCGAAAGCAAAGGCCCCTCGACGTTCAGCTCGAGGGCGATCTGCGTCCGGTTGCGCGCGATGAACATCTTGTCCACTCGAAGATCGTTGACCCGCGTCCACGAGGAGCCCGCGTCTTCGGTGTGGTAGAGGCCGCCGCCAATGGCTGCGAGTGGGTGCTTGTATTGATACGCGAACATCTCGTTTGCACGCAGGCCCGGCGAGCTGATGAAGCCCACTTGGTATTGCGGAAGACCTTCAGAAATAGAGCGCCAGGTGCTGCCGCCGTCGCGAGAGACGAAGGTGTGTCCAGCACCGAGTCCAATGGTGTAAATTGGGTCGGTCACCGTAGAGGCGTAGAAGACGCCTGGCACCACGCTGTCGGCCGCGAGATCGTAGATCGACCCGCCATCTAGACCAACATTCCGCGCAGAAAATGACGCAGCGCTAACGACGAGCTCGTCCGATATGCCCGCTTGAATCGCAGGGTTTGCGCTGGCGACGGCCAAGCGAAAGGTCCCTGCGCGATCGAGCCAAACATCGCTGATGCGCGCACGACCGTTCGCGAGTGTGACTGATGCGCGGCCATGGATGTTGACGCCGCGTTCGGTCACATCGGCGCCGATGCTCACTACGACCTGTCCAGATTCATTCA
>JBIKMD010001036.1:0-2684 GCA_044359465.1 Myxococcota bacterium | reverse complement strand
AGATCGAAGCGCGCGCGTTCGACAGGCGTGAGGGTAGAAGGCGTGATGTGCAAAGTCGCTACCGGCGGCTGTACGAACTCAATATCGAGCGTTGCAAAGAGCACCGTACGCAACCCCGCAGGATCGACCACTGCGCGTACGGCAATGCGTCCAAAATTGGTGCATTTCAGCTGCGCGCTGGCTTGTCCGGCAGCGTTCGTGACGAGCGCAGATGGTGTGAACGCGCAGGCGCTGTTGTTGCTTTCCAAGGCGACGTTCGTTGTCTGAGCGGGCAGCCCGGCGAGGGTGGTGAGGGTCACCGAAATGTCCACGGCATCGACGCCATCTGCCACGACGCCGGTCTGACGACTGACGGTCATGATAGACGCGAGCGCATCAACAATACCGCCGGTTGGATCGGTGGCTTCTCCGTCGCCAATGTCAACGACCTGGGTCCCTTTCGGCGGGACGCAGGCGGACGCGATGCACAACAGAACGAGCAGGGAGCGTTTCATGTCCCGACCATACCATATCTATCCTGATTTTGTGTTTAACCTTGTGCTTGATGTGTCTGTAAACCGGGGTGCATGTAAGACCTCTGCGCATGGGTGGTACGCACTCAGTGGATGACCGGGTTGGGTGCCGAGAACCCCAGCGTCGCTGCCGAGAAAAACCAGCGATCACGCGAGTGGGCGGTCTGGCATCCGTCGTGCAAAAGCGTGGTGCATGATCGAACAAGCGCTCGGTGAAACCTTCAAGTCCGCGTACGAAGTGATGATGACGGGCGAAAAACTCACACGCCCTTTGCTCACCCTCATTGCCGATGACAATCCGCACGTGCGCAGCGTGCTACGTTTTGGTGTGAGCCGCTTGAATGGGATGCGCACCATCGAAGGTCACGAGATCGAGGTGATGGTTGACGAAGCCGCCGACGGCGCCGAGGCCGCAGAGAAGATCGCAACCTGCCGTTACGAACTTCTGATCCTCGACTACTACATGCCGATCATGGACGGCGGTGTCCTGGTAGAACGCTTGCGCAAGAATCCTCAAACCATGCGAACGCCGATTGTGCTCGCGAGCGCGTCACACGACGAGATTACCGAAGTTGCGGCGCGTCACGAGTTGATTGCGCGCATCTCCAAACCCATGCTGGCAAAAGATCTATGCCGCGTGATCACCGGACTCTGTGGTTTTGGTCCGATTGCGCCGCCGCCGCGCGAGATTAGTTACGCCGAGTAGATGCTAGGCTTGGGCTTCGGCGGGCGCTTTGCTCGTCCACCATGCTAGCCAAATGAATACCGCTTGAAAGGGGAGCCGAACCCAAGGCACCCACGCTGGAACGGGATTCGCCGGGTCCATCTGCACGTTCATCACAGCGTGATAGATGTTTGCAGGATAGACGGCGATGAACAACGCAATCAGCCCATAACCCGCAAGACGCCGCGTTTTCGGAACGAGAATACCAATGCCGCCTGCAATCTCTGCCACTCCGCTCACGTAGACGAGCAGGAGTGGCTCCGGCAAAAAGCTCGGCACAATGGCGAGGAAGGGTGCTGGATTCACAAAATGCCCCACTCCAGCCAGCAGCATGAATCCGGCAAGTACAAAACGAACGACAACTTTCGATTGGGGTTCCATGGTTCTCCTGGTGGCTTCACTGTTCTTCTGGGGCAAGACTGACATTGCCACTCTCGCCCGGCCGCGACAGGGCGCCCGCTACATCACGCGGCGCACGTAGGCGAATGGCTGTGATGCTCGCTTTCGCATGCGCCCTGAGCGGTGAGCCCCAGAGGCCGCTGGCAGCAATGAGTGAGAGTGATCGAATGGCCTTGCCGGTGCCGATGGCGCCAAGCACGTCTATCACATGTTCGTGCAGCGCCGCTCGCCGCTCGAGGTTGAGCCCGGCGATGAGAATCTCCTCGACGCTCGGTTCATCTGCGCCAAGCCGCTCTAGGTGGCTAAGGGCGATCGTGGCGAGCGCAGGATCCTCGTGGAGAAAAAAACGTTCGAGCTCCGCAAGGAGCGAGTGCTCCGTCCAACGCTCACCGTTCAGTGCGAGCCAGGTTTCGAAGCTTTCTGTGCGCAAGGTGATATTGGCCGCCTTCGTCTCCGCGATTTCGAGCATGAGCTTGAGCCCACGCGGATCGTCCATGTGGTGATCACGTACGCAGCGCTGGTCTGCCGCACGCCGCTCTGGGTCGCGTTCGACTAGCGCTGCGCGCATGAGGCGCGTGAGTTCCGTAGCGTCCTGCGCGACGAACGCCTTCGCGACGCGGGTCAGTGCTGCCAAAATAGTGAGCCAATCATCTTCTTCGAGCGCGCTTTTGGGCTCGAGCTGAAGCGTGAGCTGTGACCACTCCAAGTGGACCCGCCAACTGTGGCTCTGGAGCTGCTCGCGCAGTTGCTCGATCGCTGAGCGTTGAAGCTCGGTCAGCGGGTCTACGCGGAGTTTGGTTTCCCTCAGCTGCGCATCGAACGACAACGGTGTGTCTTTGGCGTTTAAGGTGACGGACACCGTGGTGGGCGAAAAATCGAGCGCAAAATCCAGCGTGAACATGCCGCGTGGGTCGAGCGTGATCAGCCACGTCGGATTGGTGGCCGCGCCTTGCCGCGAGGTGGCAACGCCAAATCCTTCATGCGAGAGTGGTAGTCTCATCGTAGTTGCCGGCGCTCAAGGCGGCGAGGTGACAGCGCTCAAATCGATG
>JBIKMD010001027.1:0-2703 GCA_044359465.1 Myxococcota bacterium | reverse complement strand
AACTGTTACAGGGCTCTCGCGCCGGAAGACAACTCCGCTTGCAGCACCGTCGCTAGTTTTCTCATGGACACAGACATTCGATTCAACTTCCCAGCTGCTCGCTGTGTATCGCCGAGCGATAGAGTTTCCTTCACTCGCCACATTGATGCTCGACGAAATGCCACGCGGATACACGACGATCGCGGACCAGTTTTCGTCGCGCTTCGATTTCGGCTCCGCGCAACATGTGGGGTCTTAAACGCGGCAGATAAAGCGAAGATACAGAAAGCGCAGCGTTTGCTGCTGCGTGTTGTGCACCTGCTAGCTATAGCTAGCTTCGCTAGCGCCCCGCGCGCTGAGTGACACAAGTTACCACTTAGATCTGGCATACTCCGCGGATGCGGTTCCTAGCCTTGTCTGTTGTTGTCGTTGCATGTGCGCCTCAGCCTGAGGCAACCCCGGTGTCCTTTTCGATGCCGCTCACGATCGCAGAATGTCCGGCGTCGTCGCTTGCAGGCATTCAAGCCCGGTTGTTGATCGCGGGCATCGACGAGCCGTGCAAGCTCTCCGCAACCATCGAAGCGGGTAGCTTGAAAACCGGCGGCGATTGTCCTGGTGTGCCTGAACGCCTCGGCACGTGCGGTGGCAGTGAGGCGTGTACTGCCCTCACCGACCCCGATGCGTGTCTGGCGAGCGCGGGCTGCAAATGGGAGCTCGGCATGGCGCTCGAGTGGTTTGTGGTCTCTCCGGCGACCAAAGCCGACATTCTGCTGGCGAGCATGAACGTGAGGGCCAGTCTTTATAAACAGATTACGAACTACCAAGACCCTACCCTCATCGAGTTCGAGAAGCTCCCCGCACAATTCTTGAAAACGAGCACAAAGCCCGGGGATGCGGCGTCAGAAGTGGCAAGGTTCAATGCGGACGCAGATAACTGCTCGAACTTGGAGGAGCTGTGCCAGGCCACGCTCTTTCTCTCGCAGTTCAACACCTGCTCACGCTAACTCGCCCTTCCTTCGTTCTTGTTCTTGAGGTCGTTCTCTGAGATCGAGGTCGTAGTCGCTTGGCTGTGGTTGTAGTCGGCCCGTCGGCATCGAATCCGGTTTCAGCGAGCCCCTACACGCGCAAGAAGAAGTCTTTCGCCAGACGTGGGCGCCCGGGACTATCCGCAATGTCAGGCAAAGTCGCGATAGCCTGCGCGAGCACCTCGTGCAGCTTCTCCGCGTCGAGCTCCTGCACGCTCACGCTGCCATCCGAAAGCGATGACAACAGATAGATCGACTGATCCACCGGATAAATCGTGGTCTCTCTGATCAACCATTCGTCGTCGATGAAGTCGTAGCGCGTGAACGCGTCGTACGTCTCACTCGAGAGTCCACGTGCAAACGGATGCAGCTGCGCAACGAGCCGCATGTTTCCGCTGGCGTCTTTTTCGAGCAACGCCCGTTCATGCAAGCTCTGGGTGTGGCGTTGAAAGTCCGAATCGCGCGGAATCTGCGGAATCTCCGCCTCATCGTCGAAACACGCGAGCACTTCTTCCACGCTCATGTGATCAACGCTCGCCTCACTGCCGCGCACATCGCGCGCAAACACCGCGAATACCAAGTACTCGCCGGGAGAAAAGACCACATCGACCAGGTCTGGCGAAGCGGGCGCGGCTTTGAACTCGCGCACGGCAGCTTGCACCATCTCGCGCTCACGTACCGCGGGACCAAAGGAATAGTTGCTGCCTTCTGCGTGAAATTCCACAGCGTAACCCGCTGCGACATAGAAATCGCGCACCGCACGTTTGTCTCGAGCGTAGCGCTGCCAGAGCACACGCGCGTCGCACTCGGCCACGGTTTGCACGGCGAACAACGCCTCGTCTTTGCCGCGCCAAGTGTCGGCATCGACCACACCCTTTTTGACAAGTGATTCATGCGCCGCGCCGAACAGTTTGGGCTCGCGCTTTTCCGCCTCGAAGACGTAGAGCGGCGACTCTGGCAGAAAGAACATGCTGCAGGTGAAGCGCAAGAACGCGATCTCGTCGTCGCTCAACCGCAATTCGCCTTTGATGTGTCCCTTGGTGTTCACTTGTCTTCGTCCAAGTCGTGCTCGAAGAGCTCATAGAGCGCCGCAAATGCTTGCACGGTGCGCCCGTGCGGGCCGCGCTGTTCCTTGCGCACCTTGTCGAGCACCTTTTCTGAGAGCTTTTTCTTCTTTTGATCGAGCTCGCGCGCTGCCACCTGGGTCACGACGCGGCCGGGATGGAGCTCGCTCAGGAGCTCCGCGAGTGCTTCGGCATCTTGATTCTTCTTGGTGTTGCCAACGTTGGTCTTCACCACTTTCTTCAAATGCTCCGGCGTTTCGTCGTTGTCTGGGGTGTAGATGACTTTGCCTAGGCCTAGGCCCACAAACGACTCTGCCCAGCCGGTTTCGAGCATCTCCATGCGTGCTTCGATGCCGGCCATTTCTTCTGGCAGACGTGAATCACTGACGCGGCCGGCGAGCTGCTTGAGTCCGCGTAGCCGGCGCTTTTGAATGGCCATACGCTGCTTGTTCAGCGTCATGCGTTCACGCAAAGATGCTAGCTCGCCGCGGAGCTGATCCAGCGCGGCTCCGGAAAACTTCGCCGTGGCCAATTGGTCGAGCAACGCCGCAGCTTTGGTCTTGTCCGCCGAAAATTCGTTAGAGAAACGGGTAAAGCTGAGGTTCAAAGTCGCGGCGAGTTGCTGCAGCGCTTTG
>JBIKMD010001026.1:0-2708 GCA_044359465.1 Myxococcota bacterium | reverse complement strand
CGCTTTCGATTCGACTTCATGAAGCAGCGCCTTGCCTAGGTTTTCCCTCCCGATCATTGCGAGTGCATGAGATGTGCGGTATCTTCGGTGTAATCCGAGTTGCTGGAATCACGCGCGCCGATCGGTGGTCCGTCCGCGCTATGGCCGACGAAATGATGCACCGCGGTCCGGATGGCGAGGGATTTCACGTTGAGCCATATGGCATCATCGGTATGCGTCGGTTGTCGATCATTGATATCTCGGGTGGATGGCAGCCGCTGTATAACGAAGACCGTTCTGTTGTCGTAGTAGCGAACGGCGAGATCTACAACTTCGTCGAGTTACGTGCTGAATTGGCTAAACGCGGCCATGTCTTGGCGACGGGCAGCGATTGCGAGACCATCGTTCACCTGTATGAGGAATTCGGAGAGGACTGCGTTCACCAATTGCGGGGGATGTTTGCCTTCGCTCTCATCGATCGAAACAGGCGCCGATTGCTTATCGCGCGTGACCGCATGGGGGAGAAGCCGCTGGTCTATCACCAAAGCCCGGAGAGCCTTTTCTTTTGCAGCGAATTGACGGGGCTGGTTGCGTCGGGAGCGGTGGAGGCAAAGCTATGCCCTGATGCTGCCAAGTCATATTTTCACTGGCAGTTTGTTCCGGAGCCAGCAACAGCGATCACGGGAGCTTCGAAGCTCGATTCCGGATGCCTGTTGAGCATGGATCTACGGACAGGACGGTCGCAGATACGTCGCTACTGGCGATTGAGTGACGCGCCGGCGGTTTATGACGATCCCGTCGAACGTGTTCGTCATGAGATCGAAGAGGTCGGGAGGCTGACTTCGCGATCGGACGTGCCGATGAGCGTAGGTCTCTCGGGGGGAATTGATTCTTCCGCAATTGCGGCTTTGGCACAGAGGTACAGCTCGCAGCCTGTGTGCGCGATTTCCATCGGCTACGAAGGAATCACATGGCAGGATGAGCGATCGCTTGCTCGGGAGTTTGCGGCCGACATCCGCATGCCCCTCATTGAGCGTCGCATCGCGGTTAGCGATGTGGTCGATCGGTTTGCTGAAATGTGCATCCGACGCGACGATCCAGTGAATGACATAAGCGGATCGTCTTTTGATTTGCTCTACCGCGCATCTCACGAGGCCGGGTGCAAGGTGATGCTGGGTGGACATGGCGGCGATGAGCTTTTCTGGGGCTATCCCTGGTATCGGAGTTCGCGAGCACAGACCGTTCGCAAGCGTTTGATGTTGGCAGGACGTGCCGGCCTCGCCTCATACCTGACACCCACCGGGCCGCCCTTGAGCGCCTCCGGTGTGATCGATTGGTTGCTTGGGGGTGCTGGCTTGATTCGCGGTCTTGGTGAGTATCGCCGAGACAGGGCAACCCCCGCCGAGCGGGTCGTGTTCTGGGACCTGAGAGATGAATTCCGTAATGCTCAACGACGCTTCGGCCTGATCGCCGGTGAAGCAGTGCGATCAAGATCGCACGATCCGGCCGCGCTCTTCGATCAAACCAACGGCCATCGGGAGCTGGACGTGTTTCTTACCCAACTGATGTGCGACACTTTTTTGCAGTCAAACGGGATGATTCTTTGTGACCGATTGAGCATGGCGGCCGAGGTTGAGGGCAGGCTGCCGTTGGTGGATTACCGATTGGCGGAAGTTGTGGTGGGGCTTCGCAAGCACAACACGGATGGAGGCCTCGGCCACAAGTACTGGCTCATAGAGGCGCTGCGAGGGCTTGTACCGGAGTATGTGTTTCGTCGGCGCAAGCGGGGCTTCACGCCGCCTTGGCGACAGTGGATTCGAGCCATTCGCAATGCTTACGCGGGGGACCTATCGAACGGAGAACTGGTTCGCCAGGGAATTCTGAGCCCAAAGGGCGTGCGAGCGCTTTCGCCGGCGACGAATCTGCTTGGACAGCAGATCCCGTTTGCTATGTCAGCTCTCGTTCTTGAGCAGTGGGCGCGCGGGATGCGAAAGGTGCAATCGCGGTCTAGTCTGTACCGGACACCAGAGAGAGCCTCGGCCGACCCGCTACTACCTCAGCGAAATGTACCGCCTTCATCGGCGGTCAGTCTTTGAAGAGTTCGCGTAGACGCCTTGGATTTGCGGCAGAGACGATAAGAACGCACCCTGGCCTCGAGTCGGCTGCGCGTCGAAGCATCTCGCCAGGCGGCACGGCAAAGCGTCCGCGTTCATCGCGCTTTCCATAGCGTAGAACGCCGTGGAAGAAGTACGAAGGGCCGGGCGGGTAGGCCACGTCTGGTCCCGGCCATCCGCTTTGCCAAACCTGCCCGAAGTCCAACCAGGGTGCGCTCCGGGCGTCGATTCCGGTGCCCCACCCGCGAATCAAGCCACTAGTTCGAAGATTGCGGAAGACGTCGGTAAGCGCTGGAGACAAGTCGTCTTGATGTGGCTCGTGGGCGAGAAGCAGATCGACGCTTGTCCGTCTAAGGAGCCTAAGAGAGGTCTCCAGTTCTCGCCGAATTCGTTCCGACGAAAAGTCGTAGCGCGGGCGTGCTGCAGCAACTGTCGGCTTAGCGGCGTAGGAGCGTCTCGCAAGCCGCTTTATGCGGGCGAATCGATCAAGCACCGGCTTCACAAACTTGCGCACAACGTTCACTAGTGGCGAATAGACCCCTCTGCCCGGGCCAATCTTTGTGGTGATGGTCGTGCCGGGAACCCCCGCTAGCACATCCCCGAGCACTTCCTCCG
>JBIKMD010001025.1:0-2710 GCA_044359465.1 Myxococcota bacterium | reverse complement strand
ATTGCGCTGGTACCGGCGCTACCTCACGTTCTGATCGGTCCTCTGCTGATCGCCATTGCCCTCGTGCACTTTTGGCTTGCGCAAGTGGGCACACGCTACGAAGAACTCGAGCTCCACGCTGCCGCCGAAGGTCTGCATGCGACCATGTTGTTTCTTGGCGCGGCCATGATCATGGGCGTTCAGTGGACTTGGAAGTCACAGCCGCTGCTGGCCGGCGCAGAGTTGCTCGTTGTCTCAGGCCTGTTGTTGTTTGCGGCCGAACGGACTCAGCGCCTGCAGCTCGTGTACACTGCGGCGTTCTTGGTTGCGTTTTCCCTCCCCTACTTTGGCGCCGTGGACCTAGACACCTTCGAGCTCGAAGGCAATCTAATGCCGTTTGCGCTGGCGCTCGCATCGCTTGTTTGGCTCGCGCTGGTGAAGGTGACCAAAGCCCCACTGCTGCTCAAAGCGCGATCGACGACGCTAACGTTTTATGGAGCGCTCGCCGTCGCCGCTCTACTCGTGCGTCTCACGGCAGAACGCGATGCAGTGGTATTTTCGCTGCATGCCGCCGCCGAGCTTGCGGGTCCCATCGTCATGGCTGTCATCATGATCTTTGCGACCTACTACAGCCGCTCCTGGATACCCGCGGTCATCGCGGGGTTCGTTGTCGTCGTTCTAGTGCCGGACTTGAAAGCGGCGCTGCACATTGGCGTGCCCACTGGCCTCGGAAGTGCGCTCATCGCGCTCGGCATGCTCGTCGCTTCGTTCTATTTGCGGCGTGCCCCCTTCTTGCGAGCGCTACCTCCAGGTGACGCTTGGATGTTCGGCGAGGCATTCCCGTTTGCGCGCTACGATCACACGCTGTTTACCGCGCCGCTCGTTCTGACCATGGCCATTCTGACGTTGCGTACGGACACGTTCACCGTGATTCGCAATTGGGATCAACCAAGCCTAGCGTTCTGTAGTGCGCTGCTCGTGACGGCTGTGTCCTACACGCTGCTCGGCGTGTACTTGGGGGAGCATCGCAAAGGCCGAGCGCTGGTCTACGGTGCGCCCGCGGTCTTGTTCCTCGCGTTGTCGTTTGGGAACACGCTCTTCACCGCTTACCAACCACTCGACGTGCTCGTGGTGACCGGGCTTCTGGTCCACGCGGCGTATTTCGCCTATTCACGTGTGCTTGTTCCGCGCTTCGAGTTCGCTCAAACGCTACTGGCAGATCCCATGCGGCACTTGCTCGAAGGCGGCAGCGCGCTGTCTGCCTTGCTGGCCGCAACGTTACTTGTCGCCGGCATCCATCCATTTGCGGTGCTCGCACTCGTGGCATTTGCAACCTACCAAGTGACTTGGCATGGCTACGCGCGGGCCGAACAACGCTACGGCGCGCTCTTGTTTTTGCTTGCGCTGACGAGCGCGCTCGTATTTGCGGACCCGAGTGTGCTCGCCTCAAACGCGACTTGGTTGGCTTCGCTCCCTGAACGCCTTGACTACCAGCATTCGTTTCCTGCGGCGCTCGCGCTGGCGGGTCTCGTGCACATTGCCTTACTTGCGCTCGAACGCTTCGAGTGGGCGCACCTGCGTCTGCGCGGGCTAGTGGTTCCCGCACACGTCGGGAGCACTGCGCTCGCGCTATTTCTTGTCACTTTGGCGGCGATGGGCGGCGCAACACTGAATTTGACGTTGGGCGTGGGTGTCTTGTTGGCAGCCACCTTCGCGCTCGGCGGGGTCGTAGCACGCGCGGAACGTTCGGTGCCGATCGCGCTCTATGTTTTTCTCTGCGTGCTCGTGATCCCCTTGTACGCACCGCATGACATGACCCCCGCGGTCGTCCTTGCGATCGCAGCGCTCGTCCTCATTTGGCTCACCTGGCTGGTTCGTGCGGGCGCACTGCGCTGGCCTGCGCTCATTGCCGGCCCATTTCCACTTCCCTTCTTGTCATCGACGTCTGTCGCGCCAGCGCACGTGCTCACCCTGATACTCTGCGTACTGGCAATGACACAGCTGGCATCGGAGCTCGCGACTGGAAACGGGATTCGCTGGCCGGGTTTGCTCGCTGGCTTCGTCGTGGCCTCCAACGTCGGAATCGTCGCCCGCCAATGGCAAAAACCCGTCCTGCACTACGCCGGGTGGACCGCACTCGCGCTGGCCAATTGTTTCGTCGCGATCACCCATTTGCGCGACCCACTGCTCGCCCGCGGACTTGGCGACGCGCATGTCATCGCGATTGGCCTTGGCATCACTTTGCTGGTGTCCTCCGCGCTGACAAGACTAGCCAAAGATTCGGACATGACGCGCACGGCGCAGCGCACGAGTGTCATTCTGGCGACGGCGATTATTGCGCTGCTGACCGTGAAGTACTTGGTCCATCCGAACCTGGCGGAGATGTCGGTTTGGCGCTTCGCCGTGTCTGGAGCGGCGGCCTACTTGGCCTCGCTGTATTTGCGCAAAGCGGCAAAGCGAGAAGGCTCGCTGTGGCTGACAGCGCTCTACCATTTTGGCGTGAGCATGGCGCTGTGGTGCGCGGCGTTGCTGCTTCCACCCCTGCGTGCGCCAGGCGCCGCACTGATTGCTCTTGGCGTACCGCTCGTCTATTTTTACTTACGATCCGAGCTGTCGCGTTCCGTGGAGGAACGCGAACGGTACGCCGACTCGGCCACCGCGATGGCGTTCCTTGTGTTCGGCGTGTACACGTTGCGCTTTGCGCTGCAGCTCGCGCTGTTCGGCGAAACCG
>JBIKMD010001024.1:0-2713 GCA_044359465.1 Myxococcota bacterium | reverse complement strand
ACACCACGTGCCATCGTCGAATGCATCACCACAGCCTGGCCGACGCAACACGCCTTGAACAGGGCCTCGTTTGCTTCAACCGAGGCTACAATGCGGGAACGCTGTTTGGGCGTGAGTGGTCGTGCGACTGTCGCGTCGATCAATAGACCAAAGCGGCGGCTACTCTTGACCAAAGCGATGAGCTCCTCGCCCAATTGATCCACAAATTCGTCGCTCACGTGCTCAGGGTAGCGGCAGCTAACAATGGGCCAGCGTGACTGATCCAGAAATGGCATGAGCGAACTATAGCGCGCCCCGGATTCGCCGCCATTAGTCGGCGAAAGGGCGCCAAGCCACACCCCCTGCGTGCTGACCTCCGATAGTGCTGATGGGGTGAATCGATGCGTTGTGATCCAAAGCTCATTGCGGGTGGCACCTGGCGTCAAGACATTGAGAATTGCACAGCGGAGGCAGCGACTTGGCCGAGCGACACCAGCGCCCTCGACGCCCTTGAACGAGAGCTGACCCTAACGAAACAAGCTCCAGCGCAGGCCCACGCGGAAGCACTCGCTGCTTTTGATGCACGCTTCGGCCGGCAGCTACTAAAACAGGAAGCGGCCTTCGCGACGCTGGAAGCCAAGTTGCAAATGAAGGACGCGGCGCAACCTTGGTACCGGCGTGTTTTTAATGACACGGATGAGGTTGACGCGCTGCAAGCGCAGGTGGCCAGCAGCTCAAAAGGGCTCGCACAAATGCGCGAGGTGGCGGCCTTCGCGCACACCTTGTCACTCGTTATCGCGCCACTTCAGGCACGCACCGACGAGACGAACAAACGCAGCGCACTGGTCGCTGCCATCGCAGTAAAAAGCGCTGCACCCGAGCCCGAGTGGCGTCATGCGGTGACGATGATGCTCGAATCGGCGAGCTGGAGGTCTGCAAAAACTGCCTCCGATGACTGGCACGCGATCCCTCCATTGCCAGCAACGCTGACGTCCAACAACTTCGCACGAGCGCTGTCAGCGACCGTGGAGTCTGCGCGGCCGCTCGAAGCCAGCGACCGTGCCGCGCTCGTTAGCGCAGCGCTTCGGAGTGCATGCGATCAGAGGCTTCGCGCAATTGACGCGGGTTATGAAGCGCGCACCAACACGCTCGAGACGCTCGCCAAGGAGCTCGCAGTTTTGAAAAACGTGGAGACCTTGTTGGTCGACACCGAAAACGCGGCCCGGTCTGCGGCCGCTGCCGTGTCAGCGCGAGACCTGCTTCGCCATTCAGAACCATCGAAAACGAACCTCAAGGGAAAACCCTCGTTCACACACGCAGTCTGGAGCATGAGCTACAGCGCGGCAAAAGTGACCGCATCGGCCGAACTGTCTCGCGCCTCCCACGCTGCCGAAGTGGCTAATCGCGCGATTGCCGCGCTCCCGGAAACGCTGCGTTCCGATGCGGTCTTGTCGCCAGTGAGAACGCGCACGAGCCCAACATTAGCGTCACTCGTCAAGCTCCCCGTCTTCAGCCTCGATAGCTTTGATGGTGAAGCGATTGCGCGAAGTGCCGCGGCCCAACGCACGGCGCTCGCCACGGCCATGAAACCGCTCACAGAGGAAAGTGCTACGCTCACGCGACAGAACGATGCCCAGCGCAGCGCACTAGTGAACTCCTTCTCCCACTAGCGACCGCAGCGCCTCACGGGGCAAAGATCTTGGAAAGCGCGCCGCTCGCCCAATGCACTTCAACAATGCGCCACGCGCCCTTGGTACGGCTCAGGTCGAGTTTCACACTTACGGCTTTGCCGCCGTTCGTGAAGTCGACGGTGGCGGTGGCCGTTTGCGCGCCCGTGCTTTCCACATTCACGCGATAGGAGGGGATGTCCCAATCCTGCGCGTTGACGAAGGGATCACCATCGAGCGCTGGTACTTCCTCGCGTTTTGCCGCCTCAGCGCGATCTTTGAGAATGCGATCAGCAAGCGCGGGCGCAAAGAGACGTCGCACCTCAGACGCTTTAGCGAGCGCTACGCTGCCAGCCTCTTTGCCGACGTAGCGGCTGTAGATACCATCAACGAAGCTTTGCGCACTTGCATCAGCAGGCGCGGCGATGAGGGCAAGACAGAGTAGGAACACGGGGGAAGTTTAGCATGGCGGAAGCGATATGGCGGAGGAGGAAGCCGCATTCGCTTCGCAACCAGCCGACAGGTCTAGTGAACCAAGGCGCGCCGAGGCGAAGATGCCCCCAGATGTGCCCCCAGCGCGCCGCTAGTAGCCGCCTTCCACCAAAGGCGCCTGGAAAGGCTATTCGTAGATCTTGGCTCGGAACGGTCTACTTTCGATGCACTTTTGGCCCACTGAACAACCGTTTTAGACCCACACTTTTCTCCTACCCTTCCACAAGCGACCCAAGCGCTGGATTGCGCCGAAAGTGGTCCACTCGGAGACCGGTGGTGACACTCGAGGAGGCGTTCCTGAACGTCGCGGTCGCCCGGGTAACGCTGGTGGCTCACCTCGGCCTCTCTGAAAAAAGCAAAGACCGTCGTCGAACGATTTTACCTTGTCAACCAGGTCCGCTTTTCTATAGGCGTCCCCGGCGCATGGGACGGTTTCTTGGTGACAAAAGCGCCTCCACTGGGGCGGTGGGCGTTATCACTGTAGCGCTACTATCCGCTTGCGCTGCACAGCCGGTACCTGCCGTCTCTATTCCGGTCGAACCGCCGTTGGCACCCATTCAGATTGATGCGCTGAT
>JBIKMD010001128.1:0-2713 GCA_044359465.1 Myxococcota bacterium | reverse complement strand
TCGTCGATTTATTCAAAGCCTCTCACGGAAAATCAACCAATCTGGCCGCTAGGTCATTCGCTATTGAACCACGACCCACGCAAATCGTATGGTCGGAAAGCTTATGGTCCGCGTAGCTCAAAGCCGAAACAGATCAAGCGCGCCGACTACCTGGTGAACTACAACGTCAAGCTATCACCTTTGCCGGCGTTCGAAGGTCTGTCGATCGAAGCAAATAAGAAAGTGATCGCGGACATTCTCGAAGAGCTGCGCAACGAAACACGCACACGCAGAAGCTCCGAAGGATCAACTCCGCTCGGCGTGCGCGCCGTCAAGGCGATCAGCCGTGAGACTCCCGTGTCATTGCCGCAGCCACCATGGTTCGAGGAGCGGCGACGCATGATTGTTTGGGCGAATCTGAACGCGCCGGAGACACGCGCGTACATTCGAGACTACTGGGCCTTCCAATCTAAGTTTCGCGAGGCGTCTCAGAAGTTTCGACGCGGAAACCTTTCAGTTGAATTTCCGCCGGGATCATTCCGGCTGACGATCCTTGCCGACGCACTGCAGTAGTTCTCTTCACCATCCACTGATTGCGCCTTGCTAGTTACGTCTTCGCGCGTCGACGCTTGCGCATAACGTACGCTTTGGCGCGCGCAGCTGTCCCACTCACCCGCTCAGATACAAAACGATCGACGATGGCGAGTTTGAAGGCACGATCATAGAGAAAATGATTCTAGCTGATCCTTATTCCTGGTCGATCCATCCTCTGGTCGATCCATCCTTCTCTGGTCGATCCATCCTTCTCATCCTCCTCTCAGCTCGACCGCTAGCTCAGTCTTCGCGAGTTAAAACTGAGAGGTCGTTCGCGAAGGTTTCATCAGATCGTTGAATGGGAGCGACTTGGAAGACCTGGTGGAAAGCGAGAACGCGTGAAGTGTGAGGCGACGACATCTGTGTCAACCGATCGTGACAACTGCGAGCAAACCATTCTTCGCTGTTGGGCGAGGGGCCCTCCTTTCGATAATTTCCCAAAGGAGTCTAAATGCCTGTCATCAACAAAACCCCGATTGTTTCAGCTCGTGTCGCTTTAGCCACCCTCGCCAAGACGCAAGAAGAACGTATGCAGCTCGCAAAGACGAAGCTCGACGGCAAAGTCGCGGATTGGTCGAAGTTCGAAGAACGAATTGCCGGTACGATCAATGGTAGCGTGCATGAATCGATCAGCAGAGGAATGAAGTCAGGAGAAATCGAAGTGTCAGCGCAGCACCCCATCCGAGATACACTGGGCACACACGGATACATGCGAATGAAGGACGATACGCTCGTCGATGTAGTCGCGTACCTGGCCGAAAGCATGCGCGCGGCAGGATACGAGGTCTCCGCACCTAAAGACGAGTGGTCGTTGAATGGTCCGAAGACGTTCGTGCTCGCGTTCTCGTTCGAAGATCCAAAGTCATGAACGTGATCACTGCGGAAGAAGCACGCGCGCTCTTCGCGGCGAAGAAGGGTGAGCCGAAAAGAGAGGCACGCGCAGCGAAGCTTCTCGCTCAGCCGCCGAAAGTGGCGCCAACAAAAGAGGCGGCGCCTGGTTCATCGGTACTTGCGCTGCGTGCGTCCAAGACTTCGCCGCGGCGCGAATGAAGGATCACAGATCACAGATCACAAGATCACAGATCGACCAGGAACGAGGATCAGAGCATGATGCCCCTTGGTCTGCCTGTCCCGGAATCTTTTCGTCCCTACGAAGGGGACAGCCTTCCATTAGCGCGCAGCACCGATACTTTGGTCCATGGAGGACACAACCTCACATTCGAGCCAATTCGCTGGCGGGCATCACGCGCGTATGTTCGATGGCCGCACGCCGATGCACATCATCTCGCGCGTGTACCAGTGGCGTTTCCTTCTCCGCCCCAATGATGAGCTCAACGATCTCATTCTCGGCGTCGTTGGACGCGGTCAGGTCGTCTACCCGAAGGTGAAACTTCACATGAGCACCGTGATGTCGAACCACTTGCACGCGATAGCGACTGGTCCGCCAACGCAGCTTCCATTCTTCATCGGCTTCATCAAACGCGAAATCTCACGTCGCTGGGGCATGCGGCCCGACGTCGATTGGCCAGGTGCGATGTGGGAGCCATACGTCGCTACGGCATTACCTACGCACGAGAGCCAAGTGAACGCGCTCAAATACGTGCTCAGCCAGGGTGTAAAAGAAGATCTCGTCGAGCGACCGCAGGATTGGCCTGGAGTGAACTGGTTCCATGCACTTCTACTCGGAAGAAAGATGAGCATGGTCTCTACATGCTTACCGACGACGGCGAAGTGCCTGTGGTTGGTCCGGTGTCCCTGCGCTACAACAAATCAAACGGAACGATTGAAGACGACACACATCGTCGAGTCTACAGCCTGGTCGCCATTGTCCCCCTTGGCGGCAGCTTCACCTTGGCTCTCGCGCACGACGAGCCGAAGGAGATCGGAAACGATATCATCACTCATATCAGGTTCGATCGAGAGAGAGCCCGCAATGGCGAATCAGGATCACGGGCAGGACGCAAGGGCCCAGTAGACTTCCGAGCAAAGCGCAGAACTACGGGGGCTTTGAGCGAGTTCACCGCCTACGTGCCCGTTTTGGATCGAAGTTGACCACCCGTTTTGCTCAAACTTGACCACCGCAAAACTTCCAAAATCGACTCTGCGGAGCGTCAGCGACGTGGGTGCCGGATTTTTCTAA
>JBIKMD010000066.1:0-9673 GCA_044359465.1 Myxococcota bacterium | reverse complement strand
TCTTTGGTGAGCATAAAGTCGATCGCGATTGGCACCGGATCAAGCGCGCCGGGCCGAACGACATCCAAAGGCAGCGCACCGAGCCGCTCGTTTTTGTGCGCCTCGGCCGACTCGCCTTGGTAAAGCTGCAGCGTGTAGCCCTTCAAGCGTGCCGCGGCGACTTTCACGTTCACGGTGCGGCGGTACGGCACTTGTGTGTTTTTTTCGATGACGGGCTGAAACGCGTTCCCCACCGCCACGCCGATCGACATGGAGAGAACGTCGCGGAAATTGTAAGTCCCGAGACGAGAGAGATGCGGCATCAGCCCCGCGCCGAGTGCGACGGCTTCGTCTGGATTGATGTCGCACCGTGGCGCTTTGCCAAAGAAGGCTTTGACCGCATCACGCACGCACGGCATTAGCGTTTGCCCGCCGCACAAGATCACCTCGTCCACTTGATCTACTTTGAGCCCCACCGCCTGCAGGGCGCGCTCGCAAATGCGCAACGTGCTGCCCACGAGCGGCTTCACGACGCGCTCAACGCCCGCGCGGGTCACGGGCATCTCCACCTTCACACGCGAACGGTCGAGGAGCGGAATGTCTTTGCACACAACCTGGGTTTGCTCGTGCACGCTCAAACGACGCTTGGCTTGCTCAACGGCGAGCTTCAATGCGGCCATGCTGGTGGCGTTCCGGCTGAGCTTGTTGCCACTCGAGTACTCGTAGCGTTCAATCAAATCAGTGAGAATCGCCGAATCGAAGTCCTCTCCGCCGAGAAACGTGTCTCCCGCCGTAGCAAGCACGCGCAAAGTCTCATCGCTGCTGCGCATGACACTCACGTCGAAGGTACCGCCTCCCAGGTCATAAACGAGAAAGGTGCGCGGCGTCTTGCTCTTCAAGCCGTAAGCGATTGCTGCGGCGGTGGGCTCGTTCAACACTGAGATCACGTTCAAGCCGGCGAGCCGCCCTGCTTGCATCACGGCGTCGCGCTGGTTGTCATTGTAGTAAGCCGGTACGGTCACAACCACCTTGCCAATTGGTCGTTTAATTTGTGCTTCGGCGCGCTGGTGGATCGCTTTGAGGATGTAAGCGGCAATCACCGCAAGCGGTTTGACGCGACCATTGATCTCCACGGCGACTGTACCACCGGTACCTGGCACCACACGGTACGGGAAAAACGGCAACATGGATTGCACCGTAGGCGAGTCATATTGACGCCCGATAAAACGTTTGGTGCCAATGAGCGTTCGCTTTGGATTGGTGGGTAGTTGGCGCAGTGCGGGCATGCCCACCATGCTGCTCGAAGCATCATCGAACGCCACCACACTCGGAAGTGAACGCAGCGTGCCGGCGGGCTCATCCGGACTCCGCAGGTCGATCATCACGGGCTTATCGTCCACGACGCAGCACGCAGCGCTGTTGGAGGTGCCAAGGTCGATGCCGAGGACCAGATCGTCCGAGCGATCTGACTCGATCAAGACCTCCGTCGCATCGAGCTTTCGCGTGAAGCTCGTCCAGTCATTAGTACCCATGCCCCTAGATGTCGAAGCCAGCCGCTAGAACACAAGCAACCGTGTGGGGAGACGTCGCACAGCGGCCCGCGCCCCCGCTTTAAAAAAAGAAAGGGCTGTGCAAGGCTCCAGCGGAACCATGAAGAAAAGCGGGCCGAGCGCAAAAAACCAGCTCAAAGACCAAGGTCTCCAGGATCGCAGGGCGCGCTACGCCGTGGACGAACAGACGCTCAAACTGTTCGAACAATTGGTGAACAACGATCAGGACGAGCAGGCCCTCAAGCTGCTGGCTGAGTCGGTCACGACCGACTCTCACCCCGAGCTGCGCGCCACACTCAAAGAAGCACTCGGCAACATTGGCGACATCGATCGCGCCTATGACGTGTGCCTCGACGCACTCAAGAAAAATGGAAAAAGCGGTCCACTCCTCTTCCAACTCGGCGAGCTCGCTGTTGCGCTCGACAAGACGGAAGAGGCCTGCACGCACTTCAAAGACGCGCAGGCCGCAGGCGAAGAGACGGTCGACCTCTATCAGCTCTGGGGCGCAAGTGAGCTTGCGCTAGGCAACCTAGAGGCCGCGGGCGAGCTGTTTCAGACCGCACTAGAGCTCGCGCCAGAACGGGTCAGCGAAGTGTATTCGGCGTGGGGCAAAGCCTTCTGCGATGCTGGCCATCCCAAAGACGCGTTCGAGAAACTGAGCGTATCGATCGCGGCAGACCCTAGCGCGTTCTATCCGCACGCATACATGGGCGTCGTCTCATTGCAGCTAGGCAAACCAGAAGACGCCGAAAGCATGTTCAAAAAAGCGCTCGAGCTCATTCCAAGCGGCCACGAGGCGTACGCCGCGTGGGTGGTCCAAGAGCTCGCCGCCGTCGTGGAAACGCGGCATGGCGTGCCCGTCGCGGCGGAAACGGTGATGCAAGCGCTCAAACAAGGTCGCCGCTCGCTCGCGTTGTTCGAGCGTTTCCGCCGTCTCACGGGGCTCACCCTCGGGCCGCGCGGCAAACGCTTCGTCCTGGTGCTCGCCGGAGAAGATGACGAAGGCGACTACTACGAAGAGTGCGAAGTAGACGCAGACAACGAAGAAGCGGCGCTCGGTTTTTTGCGTGCTGTGCACAGCGACGAAGAAGCGCCCCGACTAGTGATTGCTGACCTAAAAGTGACGGGACGTGCGCAAGGCCCGTTCTCCGGTGTGATCGACATCTCTGACAAGACGCGCGTTCCCGAATGGGCTGAAGAAGGTGCTGCAGATGACGACGACAACAACGACGAATGAAATCAGCAAACGGCCGCGCAGCATCTCGCTACAAGGCCGCGTGCTCTACCTCACTGAAAACCAAGAGAAGCTCAAAGCGCAATTGAACGGCGCTGCGCTGCGTTTCGATCCAAACGAGAAGCTCATAGACAACATCTCGACCGACGAGATGACGCCAGGGTGGGTTTGTTTTTGGTACGACGAGACGCTCGGTCACTATGCGTTCGTGGGCCTTCGCGGCGGGGCGATCGAGAAAGACGGCATCTGGAGAAAAGGCTTCCAAGCGATCACGAGCGGCCTCTCAAAAGGCTGCGGCAGCTCACGTGAGACGGCGCCCTATGCCGAGAAAGCGGCGGGCGTGGAGATCGTCTTTGCGAAGACCATCGAAAAAATTTACGGGCAAAACTGTCAGAACATTGGGCTGCTGACATCGACCGATTTTGGGCTCTTGCAACGGCTCGAAGCAGGCGAAGCCGTTAGCATTGACGACTTCACCCGCGGGCTCGATCCAGTCAGCACCGCGATCGTCGAATACGGCGGTCTGTTCCAATACAACCGTGCTCGCCTAGCCGGTCAAACAGTGCCCACCTTGCCATCGCACGCGGCAAAACCCATGACGCTCGTCGAGAAAATCATCGCCCGTGCGGCCATTGCAGACGCCGTCACCGGTCGCCTCGGAATTCCGGCAGTCGTTCCAGGCGATGCGCTGTTCTGTCGTTCGCATCTGCGTTTTTCCCATGACTACACGACGGCCATGGCCGAGGCGCAGTTCAAACAAGGCTTCGGCGAAGACGCGCACGTCAAAGACGCAGCGAGCGTTTACGCGTTTCGTGATCACCTGACCTTCCTCAACTCCGTCATGCCCGAGTCGCAGAAGAAGCAAGGTCTGAATATCCTCGCTGACAACCTGAAGACCGTGCAGCAAGACTTTTGCAAACGCGAAGGCATTCGTTTGTACGACGAAGAGGAAGCGGGCGGTTCGGAAGCGATCTGCCACAATGCCGTGCTCGAAGATTTGGCCATGCCTGGTGACCTCGTCGTCGGCACAGACTCTCACACGTGCACAGCAGGCGCGCTCGGTACCTTTGCCTTTGGCGTTGGCAGCACGGAGATGGCGAACGCATGGTTCACCAAAGACGTGCGTGTCACAGTGCCAAAGACGGTGCTCTACAACTTGAAGGGCAAACTGCGCCCAGACGTCGTCGCCAAGGACGTGATGCTGCACGTCATGGCGCACGCGTACATCAAAAGCGGCAAAGCGATCGGCCAAGTGCTCGAGTTTCAGGGTGAAGCGATCACCGCGATGTCCATTGATGAACGCGCCACGCTCACCAACATGGCCGTGGAAGCGGGCGCGACGACTGGCATCATCGCAGCGGATGAAACCACTGTCGCCTATCTCATGAAAATGCGTCCTGGCGTGAGCGAAGCAGCGATCCGCGAAGGCTTCCTGCGCAGCGATCCTGATGCCACCTACGTCGAACGTTTTGAAATCGATCTGAGCGCGCTCGAACCCATGGTCGCGCTACCCGGCGATCCACGCAACGGGGTGCGCGTATCCGGTCTCGATACGAAGGTCGCCGTCAACATCGCCTACGGTGGCTCATGCACCGGCGGTAAAATGGCAGATATGGACATGTACGCGGAGGTGCTCAGCCGAGCGCTCGATCGCGGCATGCATGTGAAGCCAGGCGTCGAGCTCTACATTCAATTCGGCTCGCAGAAGATTCGCCAATATGCCGAGAAAAAAGGCTACCTTGCGCTCTTTGCAAAAGCAGGGGCTCAGGTCATCAACCCGTCGTGCGGCGCCTGCATCAAAGCCGGTCCGGGTGTCTCCTCTGACAAAGGCCAAGTGACGATCAGTGCGATCAATCGTAACTTCCCTGGCCGCAGCGGTCCGGGCTCTGTCTATCTCGCATCACCGCTCGTCGTTGCCGCGAGCGCCATTGCCGGACACATCGTCTCGCCCGAGCAATTGTTTGCTTAAACGCGCGCTTCTTTTGCTTCTCGTCGCGTGCCGGGCGCCTGCCCCGGCGAGCAATCCACAAACAACGCCCGTTGAAGCGAACGCTACGGCAACGGCTGATCGCCTAAAAAACGACAGCGAGTTACCGCTTGGCGCCAATGCTACGGCCAAGGTTGGGGACTACCGCCTGAGCAACGCCGACGCGGTCTTCGTGATCGATAGTCTCGACGGCAAACAAGGTTTTGCAGCGAGCGGAGGCAACCTCATCGACGCGCATTTGCGTCCGTCAGGCGTAGACGCCTTGAACCAAACCTTCTTGTACTTGGACGAAACGTTTCCGCGCCAAGCTTATTGGAAAACCATCACCCTCGACCCACCAGGCAAAGACGGCAGCGCGTCAATCACGGTGAGCGGAGAAGATACGAACGATCCTGCGATTGCGGTTCGCACCACCTACCGCCTGGGTGCGCACGGTCCATTGTTAACGATCATCACGACCGTGGAAAATACCTCCACCTTGCCACTCGACAAGTATGAGCTTGGCGATTGCCTGCAGTGGGGCAAGACCGAGCACTTTGCGCCCGGGGCTGGCTACGAAATGAGCGGGAAGAAGCTCGACCTCGCGTGGGTCGCCGGCATTGGCGATGGCGTGAGCTATGGCATCTTGTCCAAAGACCCAAAGATGCACGCATTCTCGGGTTCGTCATGGACCGACGTGGTGCACAAGGTCGCATCATTGCAGCCCAAAGAATCGATGCGCTTCGAACGTTATCTTGTGGTGGGCATTGGCGACGTCACCAGCATTCTCGACAACTACGCAAACTACGCACCGGAGGGTGCGCCCAAGCTAACCCTTGGCACCTTGCAAGGCGTGGTCTCTCAAACGAACGGTGAAGCAGTCGAGCTCGGGGAGCTCACGTTCTTCAAAGACGCCACGCCCTTCGCGACAACCAAGTGCCTGAGCGGCGGTTACTATGAAGCGAAACTGCCCATCGGCGAGTATTGGGTTGAGATTAGCGGGTCTGGTTTGCGCAGTAAAACGCGTAAAAAAGTCGTCATTACTGCGCTGCCACAACAAAAAGCATTCTCAGTAGAGAGCGGTGGCCCACTCACCTACGCGATCACTGAAAATGGGGCACCAGTCCCGGCGAAACTCAGCGTGTACGGAACGAATGGCACACCCAACCCTGTGTTTGGCAAAACCTTTGAAGCCAAAGGCGCTTTGAACGTTTCATTGTCGGCCGACGGTCGCGGGCTCGTGAAGCTGCCGCCTGGGTCATACAAAGTCTACGCGTCACGCGGATTCGAATACGATCTGGCAGAGGCAGATATCGTCGTCGTCTCCAATCAAGCCAACGAGGTGAAGCTCGACATCCACCGCGTGCTCGATACGCGCGGTTACATGAGCGCAGACTTTCACCAGCACCAGCGCAACTCGTTCGATTCAGCCATGACGCTCGAGGATCGTGCCATCACGAATCTCGCCGAGGGCGTAGAGATCATCGTGCCAACCGATCACGACTTCGTCACCGACTACAAACCCGTGCTCGAACGCATGGGATTGCAGTCCGCGCTAAAAACCATGAGCGGCGTCGAAGCAACCACCAACACCCTAGGTCATTTTGCCGCCTATCCCATGACGCCGCGGCCCGGCTCACCACGAAACGGCGCGCCTGAAACGTGGAACAAGAAAGTCAAAGACATCGTTTCGGACCTCCGAGCCGACGCAAACGACAAGGTCATTCAGATCAACCATCCGCGCGACGAGATGACGGGATACTTCAACGCGCAGCACTTGAACGCTGAGAGCGGAGACTCGGCGGACCCTGATTTCGAGTGGGACTTTGATGCCGTGGAGGTGCTCAACGGCAAGCGCATCAAAGACGCAGACAAAGTGCTCGCCGATTGGATGCATCTTATAACAAACGGCAAACGCGTCACGCTCACTGGCAACTCGGACACGCACAATGTGGTGTTCAACGAAGTGGGCTATCCGCGAAATTTCCTGCGAATTCCTGACGATGGTTTTTCGCCGCAAGCCGTGGTCGACGCCGTAAAAAAACGCCGCGCGGTGATCGTCACGAACGGTCCCTTCATCGAGCTGTTTGCAGGGGAAGCATCCGCACCCGCGCAAGTTGGCGATACACTTTCTGTGAAGGCCGGCGAGCAAACACTGCGCTTCAAGCTGCAAGCGGCGCCTTGGGTGGACGTCACGAGCTTTGAGCTGTGGCAAGACGGGCAGAAGATTCACACGCAAGCGATCGCGCCGTCCAAAGCCATCGTGAGGCTCGAGGGCACTCGCAAGATCACCGTCACCAAAGACTCCTACGTGCTCGCGGTTGTCCGTGGCGACAAGGCGCTCGAGCCCGTTCTGCCAACCTTCCGCAACAAGCCTTCGAAGCCGTTTGCAATCACGAACCCCATCTACTTCACCCTCAAGAAAAAATGAGACGCACAGAGTTCGCAGCGCAGATGCCTTATCGCGACGTGTACGATCGTATGCAGGCGGAAGCCTCTCGCATTGCTAAAGGTGATCTCGCCGAGGGCTTTTGGATCGGCGAACATGCGCTTACCATCACGCTCGGACGCTCGCTCAAGTCGCAGTCACAACTCCTAGCGTCGCCAGACGACGTCACTGTCGTAGAAGTCGAACGCGGCGGCGGCGCGACCATGCACAACCCGGGTCAGCTCGTGGTCTATCCGCTGCTCAAGCTTGCTTCACGCGGGCTTTCGCCGGTCAGTTATTTGCGCTCACTCGAAGCGCTGATCGTCGAAGCGCTTGCGATGGACGACATCAAGGCGCAAGCGCTCGAAGGCAAAACCGGCGTCTGGGTGGGTCCAAAGAAGATTGCCTCACTCGGAGTGTCGCTGATCGACGGCGTGACGCGCCATGGTCTGGCGCTCAACGTGCTCAACAACCTTGGTGATTTTGCGTTGATCAACCCGTGCGGGTTTTCCGCGGACACGATGGTCTCCGTAAAGCACTTTGTGCCGAACGTGACCTTGGAGGCTTATAAAGAGCGTTTTGCGCGGTTGATGACGCAGCGCTTCGGTTGAGAGGGGAACCACGGGAAGCAGCTCCCGGACACCTGCCTGCGTACATTTGACTAGCGGAATTTGTCCAAAACACTTATGGCGGCGCGCGCATGGAACGCACCATCCCGAAAAACGGCTTGCTCAGTGGCATGATCATTACCCAAGCGGCGGCAGTCACCGCCATTTTGGCCGGACTCTTCGTTCCGGGTGCCGACCTGGTTTTTGCCGGTTTTCCCCCACGCTTTGTGCTCGACGTCTTCCTTGGGTCGGTCGTGCTGATGACCGTACACAAAGTGGAGTCCTACTACTTTGGCGAGTTCGAGGTCTGTCCGGTCTATTTGACAGTCGGAAAGTCCTGGGAAAAGAACGTCCGCCGCGCCGGCTTCGAGGTCTTTGTCTCGGCTTTTCTGGGCGGCATGTTCTTACTCGCGCTGGCACTGCGCGGCGCGCCGTGGCCACTGCTGCTGATGAGCGTCTGGCTCGCACAGGGGCTGCATGAGATTCATCACCTGGCAAAGACATTGGTGCGCCGGCGTTATTATCCAGGTCTCGTTTCGGCATTGCTGTTCACGGCGCTCATCGACGTAGCGTTGTTCCCTAACTGGTACGCCGCGCTCCATGTGGAGAGCCAGCTTGGTTTCTACGCCTACTACGCCGTGCAACCACTCGTGCTGCTCGCGTTCTTCCTGGAAGATCGCAAATGGTTCGCGGCTTTCCGCGCGCTGCCGCAGAACTCTGACCAAGAGCTGCCGGCACAAGTGCTCAAAGCGTCTTAAAGGCTCGTCAAAAACGCACGCGCAGGAAGTGTACGCCCGCGAATGTGCTCGAAAATTGCCGTGCGTGCCCGGAACCTAGCCGCCGGCGACGCGCCTGCTTCTTGTTGCTGATAACCAAGCGCCGCCAGGAGCTCATGTTCGAAATCGTCCATGGTTTCGAGCGGTGGCGCGGACTCGAGGACGCAGAGCACCTCACGCAAACGGTCGTAAACATCAGAGTCGCTCTGCCCTTCCTCAAAGAGCTCTCGCACCAGCTCGACGGCGCAGTTTGCTGCCGCAAGGCGCATGAGGTCTCGCATCAGAGGGTCGTGCGCGCTGGTGAGCGACACCGCACGTGGCGCGTACAAAGTGGAACCCGTTTTTTTGTGCAGCTCGAGTGTGATCTCCCAAAGCGGCGCAAACGGAGGCGCATTCTTGCGTTTGCTAGAGCGGGCACCACGGGCGTAAACACTAATGCGGCCGTGCTTGCGAGCGAACAACGAAATGATGGCATCAACCTCTGCATAGGCGCGAGAATGCAGAACGATCGCTTCGTCTTTTTCGCCCTCGCTCACCGTTCACTCGCCGGCAGGGAGCTTTTTCATTGACTCGTCACAGTAGTCATAGTGCGGCGTATCGCGACCGGCATCGACGCAAGATTTGAACGCACTACGGGCGCGCGGCGCGTCGCCTTTTGCGAGCGTCACTTGCCCAAGGCGCATGTAGACTTCACTCGTCGCAGAGGCGTCGATCGATGCCTTGAGATTTGGATCCAACAAACAGCGTTCGACAAAACGATCGAGGTAGCGTTCGGCATCTTTGAGCTCGGCGCTCGCTTGAAAAATTTCGCCCAGCCACATGTAGCCGCGACAGAATTTTGGATTCACCAAGGTGGCGTTTTTCAGATGCCGAATCGCCTTGGTTTTGTCGCCCTTACGATAGTACGCGTAACCCATGTTGCCTTCGGCATGCGACGGCGTGGCATAGAGGACGTCCTGGAGTGCGACGCGAAACTCATCGATCGCTTTGTCCCACTTCTCCTGGATCAAGTAGAGCATGCCCAAGTTATTGCGAGCGTCCGAGTAACCAGGCTTGAGCTCCAGCGCGATGCGGAAGTGGCGCTCAGCGTCGTCATAACGCCGAATGCTGATGTACACGAGACCAAGCCCGC
>JBIKMD010001023.1:0-2717 GCA_044359465.1 Myxococcota bacterium | reverse complement strand
GGGGCAACAACGAGACGGGGTCACTCACGGTGGCTGCAGCAGGTCGGTATTTCATTACGCTGCGTGCCTACGCTGACTTTAGCGGCGTGACGCTCACAGCAACGGCGCAGTAGGACGACGGAGTTCGAGCTCGCGGCGAGCGGGTTAGTGATGCGCGTGATGCCCGTGCGCAGGACGCGCGGCCTCGAACTCGGCTTTCGTCACCACACCGTCTGAGTTCGCATCTGCTTTCGACAGTCGCTCCCACCTCTCGCCAGCCTCTTCCTGCGTGAGCGAGCCATCACCATTGGTGTCATCCCTGGCGAAGCGCTCCTCCGGTGAGTGATGACCCTTGCCATGGTGCTTGAGCGTGCCCGCGTCCACTGCCGCTTTGATCTCCGCCTTGGTCACTGCGCCGTTTCCGTCGGCATCCGCTTTAGACAACTCGGCCCACTTGTCTGCGGGCACTTCATCGGCAGTCAGTGCGCCATCGGCATTTTTGTCATCGCGCTCGAAGCCACGCTTTTTCGGTGTGCCCTCTTCCAACGCTTGCGCACTTGCTGCGGATGCTTCGTCGACGAGCCCTTGGCCGTTGCAAGCAAGCAGCGTCAGCCCTGCTAAACAGATCAATCGTTTCATGGTGAATACTCCTTGGCCTCAGTCTGGTGGTGCCACCTTAAGTGGGACTAACGGCTGCCGAAACGCTCACCCGTCGTTTGCCGTCCAACGTACGCCGTGGCGCGCAAGCAGCGCTAAGCCTTGTTGCGGGTCAATGACTTCAAACGCGGTGCGCGCGCCCCTAAGTGGCGTAGTACCAAGACCAACCGCGGCAAAGGCACAGAGCTCGGCAGATAGCGCGTACGAGTCGCGACCGTGCAAAGACACCACACGGCTACGCGCATGATCATCTGTCACCCGTACACACCACGCAAAGTCGCCCCGCGCCGTCGGGGCTTTTTCGGCCTGCGCAAGGAGGAGCGCGAGCAACTCACGATCGCGCATGAAGACGCGAGGCCGCCTATCTTCCGCCACTACAGCTAGCCGCGCAGTGATGTGCGCGGCCCCGGTAGTGCGCGCCAACGCGGACAGTTCAGGGAGCGGCGCGGGCAGTGTGGACTGCAAGCCCATGGGCGCAGCAAACATCACATCACGCGGCGAAAAATCGATCACGTCGCGGAGCTCGCCTGCTCGCCGTTCGCGGATGGGCTCATCCACCTCGCTCAGGTAGCTGCGCAAGGTGCCGGCGCTTGGCACGCGCCACGGTGCGCCACAGCCAAAGCAATCGTTTGAAGCGGCCCCAAGGTGCGCGACGCGAGCCATACGGCCAGCTCGGCAACGAGGGTTGAGAATCCCCCTGCAGCGCACAAAACGGAATCTGCTCGCAACGCTTCGCCATGCTGCGCAAAGGTCGCGTCCATCACCCGCTGCTCGCAGCTTAGGTGCAAGGTTCGGCTACCGCACGCGATCGCGGCGCGCTCGATGGCTGCTGCCGTTTCACTGAAAGGCCCCGCGCAATTGACGACCACATTGGCGCTGGCAACAAAACGACGAAGGGCGTCTTGGTCCAGCAACGACAGTGTTGCGCGACTAGCGCTAACGGTAGAAACGCCCTGCACTGAGAGCGCCTGCAACACACGGCTTCCGGTGAAACCGCTGCTGCCATAAACAGCGATCTTCACCAGCTCAGTTTGAACTTGTAGTTGAACGCATCGGCCTGATCGATTTCGATGTTCGGCACGATGTCACAAACGTCTTTGATCGCGGCAAGGAACACGCCTGCATTGTGCGACGGTCCAAGCATATCGTTTTCAAAAGTGAAAACGCCGCTCGTTTCGCCGGTCTTCTTGTAGTCGCGTTTGCCGTTATCTACGACCGTCAGTGGGTACGCGTTGGGCGCCGACGAAAAGAGCCGGTGTGGATCGCGCCCCGCGAGCACTTTCATGGTGCGGCCACCAACAGATTCGAAGAAGTCCTCAACGGCTGCGGCGCCGGTTCTGGCAATGCCCTCCTCCACAGAACCAAGGACATGGAGGAGCCGCTGCGCCGCCACGGTTTGCAGCTTGAGGAAATCCCGCATGGGATACTTGCGCAGGCCGCCGTAATCCACGACCGGCACACCGGCTTTGCTCGCAAGCTCGAGTGCAGCAGCCGGATCAACTGCTTTCCTGACGGCATTGAGAATGCTGGCGAAAAACATCCCGCGCACAGTGAAGCTCTCTTCCGCTCTTTCAATACGGGCGCCACGTGCGGTGTTCTCGGGAACGCGAAGCAGGGAAACCCAAGGAGCTGACATAGGTTCACCGTTCTCCAAAAAAGAAGGAATTGAGAGTCTGGCTTGGAAATTCCAGATCGTCAAATGAGCTTGTTTGCCGACAGTGTCGGACAAGCCAACTCAAGAACTCCCCTCTCGCGCCGCTTCACTCACTCCGTTGTCCGGACCACCCGTCGTCGAAGAAAACAGCGTCTAAGCACCACGAGCACAAACACCGCAGCCCAGCCCGCTGGCGCAGACTGACAGCCGCCCTGCTTTGGCGTGGCTTCTTCGCTCACCTCACCAGTGCGCGTGAGCACCAAGTCAATGCATTGGAAATACAGGTCAGCGACGCCCACGCCTGGTGTGGGATCGTAGGGGCCGTGAAAGTCATCGTCCTCCATCACTTGCACAATCTGCAAGGTGCAGTTGTCGCACTCGACGTCGGGCAGTGTGACCTCCCATGATCGCGTAGGTGCATCGAGCA
>JBIKMD010001022.1:0-2719 GCA_044359465.1 Myxococcota bacterium | reverse complement strand
AAGCCACGCGGTGCCGGCTCCTCTACTACCGAGGCGCCGCGTACCGGAAGCTCCGCAACTATGGTGTGGCCGAACGGACGCTCAGTGAATCGATGCAAACTTGCCGGGCTGCGATTGCTGCCGCTCAGAACAAGGAGAAGAGCGAAGACGCACTCAAGCGCGCTTGGTTCTTGCTCGTGCAAGTGGTGGTGATTGCACGCCCATTCCCTATGGCTAAAGAGGCTGGACAAGCCTTCGCGGCGGCCTATCCAACGGATCCACTCACCGACGATGTGCTCGTCCTGCTCGCCCAATCGGCAAGCAAAGCGGGGGATGAGGCCGGCGCTCGAACGTTTCTGTCTCGTGTCGTTGCGGATCATCCCGCGGGTGACTTCTGTGCTGAAGCGAGCTTTCGTATGGCCTACGCGTCGTATCGCGACGGGGACTACGAAGGCGCAGCCAATCAGTTTGCCGCGCCTAGTGCGTGTCAGGCAGACGTCTCGCAGAAAGTCCGCGCGCACTACTGGCACTCGCGAACACTGAGCCGTTTGAAGGTGGCGCAAGGGCAAGTGGATGAGCCATTGCTAGCGATTCTCCAGCTCGCGCCCATGAGCTACTATGGCGTCCTCGCTCGTCTCCGCCTTGGGCGCGCAAAAGCGGATGCCCAGGCAGCGTCTCAGCCTGCCTCCGCGCCAACAGTTGAACCGCCGTTTGCGGAACGGATTCGGGCGCTGAGCCGTTTGGGCTTGTTTAGCGAAGCCCAGCAGGAGCTCGTGGAGCTCGAAGCGCAGACACGTGATCCCATTGTTCTGTGCTCATTGTACTGCGAAGCTTTCGATTACTTTCGCGCGCATCGACCCTTTCGAAAAACGCTCGCAGAAACGCTTGGAGCCATGCCTTCTCCAGCGAATGTTGCGCTGTGGCGTCTGGCCTATCCTACGCCGTTCTCAGACGTCATGAAGAAGGCAGAGAAGAGCGAGAAGTTACCTCAGGATTTGCTGGTGTCTCTCGTGCGAGAAGAGAGTGCGTTTCGTTTGGATGCCGGCTCATGGGCCAATGCTTATGGGCTTACGCAGTTACTCGTTTCCACCGCCATCGCGACCGCGAACGATATGAGCTACTCCGGCAAAGTAGATGCCGATGCGCTGCGGCAGCCTCACGTTTCGCTCGCGCTTGGTGCGCATCACCTGAACATGTTGCAGAAAAAACTTCGAATGGTTCCGCTCATTCTCGCTGGCTACAATGCCGGGGAAAAAGCGGTCTCCCATTGGGTGCGTGTTCGAGGACAGTTGCCGCTCGACGAGTTCATTGAAGAGATCCCACTCGATGAGACGCGCGGGTACGTCAAACGTATTCTCTCCACGTGGACAATCTACCGTCAGCTCGGAGGTCGCGATCTTCCGGTGCTCGATTTGGGGCCTGTGAATCGGAGGAAAGGTTGAACCAAGCCGCCGTAGTCGCATCTCCACCCAATCACGCTGGCATCACCGTCATAGCCTACATGAAGCTCTTCAAAGGGCTGGCGCTCGTTGCGTCTGCGGTTGGCGCCCTCGAGCTGCGCGGACATGGTGCGGACGAAATTGTGCATTGGATTATCGACCACGCGCATCTCGCACCTGAAGGCCGCCTGGTCACCTGGCTCTGGAGTAAGCTCAACACCCTCACGGACGGCAAGCTTGCTCTCATTGGGAAAGTGGGCCTCGCCTACGGCATCATGCAACTGGTCGAGAGCTACGGTTTGTTTCGCCGCAGAAGATGGGCTGAGTGGCTCGTGGTGATCGCGACGACCATTCCAGTGCCGTTTGAGCTCTATGAGTTGTTTCACGAGCCATCGCTCGGTCGTTTTGGCATCCTGCTCGTCAACAGCGTGATCGCTGTCTATCTTTGGCACCGCCGAACGGACTTTTTATCTGCGAAGCAATGGCGACGACTGCGGGGTTCCCGGTCGGGCAAAGGTTGACGCCATACGTGACAAAGAGCCGTGCGCGCTTTCTAGGTATTCCTCAAAAAATTCGCCACTTCTCGTAGCTTCTGCTCGAGAAACACCCGGCTATCGCCGTCGATCTGGCACTCATCGAGCGCCTTCACCATGGCGCGGATCCAGGCATCGCGCATGGCTTCATCAATCGGTACCGCCCCGTGGCGCATTCTTAGCCGCGGATGTCCGTGACGCTCCATGTAGGTCTGCGGCCCGCCAAGCCAGCCGACAAAGAACAACGCAAAACGCTCGCGCGCTTCTGGGTGTACTTTGCCAGCGTCATCCAGCCGATGCAGCTTGGCCAGCGCGGGTTCGCTTTCGTCCATGTGCCGGTAGAACGCCTCGGCAATACGCCGCACGACCGCTTCACCGCCAAGCTGTTCGAAAGGCGTCATTGCTGCGCTAGTCTCCAACGACAAAACGTACCGGCTCGACCACAACGGGTTGTCCGTCAATGAGCAAGGCGTCCGTGAACAGCACATCCACCTGCTCACCATCGAGCAAATCAGCGATGGGGAAGCGCACTTTCAAGCCATGCAGCTTGCCCGGTTTCAATTGGTACACGGACTTGATGCCGCCAGGATCACGGGCCACGGTGCCACGCGGTGTTTGCAACACCACCGCATCGCGGTTGACGACGAGGAGCTTGTCCGTATTGTTGAGCACTGCGAAATGCAGCACTTCGCCTGATTGTTTTTCGAATTTGACCATCACAGATCCGGTGGCGTTCAAAGCCGCGACGTTTTGCGACAGTGGCGATTG
>JBIKMD010001020.1:0-2720 GCA_044359465.1 Myxococcota bacterium | reverse complement strand
AGCTCGCTTTGGATGAATTGGTTGAGGAGGGGGTCCTGTCCCTGCGCGAAGCTGGTTCGCGCCGTCCCCAAGACCATCAGCAAAATGACACTACGTCCGCACACGCCCCTTCACTCTATCACTTTGCTCCAACAGCGAAATTTTTTCTCGCTCCGAGCGCCCCGTCTCCACAAAAGTGTCTGGCACCTCATTTGGGCACTTCGTTCTAACCGAGTGGCCACACGTCCGCTGATGCGATGAGGTGTCTGGCACCTTCGCTTTGAATGATGAGCTCGAATGTGTCGCTCATGCCTTCTAATGTGCCTGTGATCTTTGAGGTTTGAGTGGTGACGCTGACCGTTTCGCCGACTAGGGCGAGGTGGGAGCGGTAGTCAGTGAGGGTGTGCGCCGGGTGCCTGTCACTGCGGTGCTCGAGCGCAAGCAACAGGGAGGCGAGAGTGCTTGCGTGATCGGCCGGCGTGAGTGCTGCGGCGCGTAGGGTAGGGTCCACTTCTGTTGGATCGAACCCCAGATTGAGGCCGATGCCAACGATGACAGCTGGCGTTGGGGACAGCTCGAGGGTGCACAAGATGCCAGCGACTTTCTGCCGATCCACCACCACGTCGTTTGGCCATTTGAGGTCCCCACCGACCACGTCCCGTACCGCGAGGCCTGCGACAAACGACCACTGAAAGGCCTCCGCCGGGAGGATGTTTTCTCTGAGCACGACCGAGGTGCACAGGCTGCTGGTTGACGAGAGCCAAGTACGCCCAGCACGGCCGCGTCCTGCCGTTTGTTCTCGTGTGTAAACGACCGTCCCGTGGACGCAGCCTTGGAGCGCAAGCTCTGCCGCTCTTGTCTGGGTAGATGGCAATGTATCGAAAAACTCACATTGCCTGCCGAGCGCGCGCGTTTTTAGGGACGCTGCGAGTGCTTCCCTCATCACGGTGCGATGGCGATTTTCAATGAGAGATCCGCGGCTGGAGCGGAATGGGTGAGTGCACCCATAGAGACGAAATCAAGGCCAAAGTGTTTGAGGCGCGTCAGTCGTTCGATGGTCATGTTCCCCGAAGCTTCGGTCTGCACACGCCCAGCCACTCTGGCGATGGCAGCTTGCAAAGTGGCATCATCCATATTGTCGAGCAACAACACGTGCGCGCCGGCTGCAATCGCCTCGTCAATTTGATCGATACGCTGAATCTCGCACTCGATCTTCAGCAGATGGTGCGCATGCGCACGCGCGCGTTTGATGGCCTCTGCGCAGGATCCGCCAGCCGCAGCGATGTGGTTGTCCTTGATGAGAACCCCATCACCCAAGTGGTGCCGATGGTTCGTGCCGCCCCCATGGCGCACCGCGCGCTTTTCGAGCCACCGCAGTCCCGGCGTGGTTTTGCGCGTGTCGAGTACCCGCGTCTTTCCCCCACTGAGTGCGTCGGCCGCCAAACGGGTCATGGTGGCGATGCCAGACAAACGCATGAGCAAATTCAAGGCGAGGCGTTCACCCTTGAGCAGCGTGGCAAATGGTCCGTGGACCTCGCCCAGAATCGTACCGTTTTTCACGGCGATACCGTCTTGGTGCGTCAGCGTGACCGACACGGTGCCAGGTGCCAGCACGTCGAAGACCAAGCCAACGAGGTCCAGGCCGCTCGGCATAAGGTCTTGTTTTGCCTTGATTGTTCCTTTGCCGCGCAGCGCGGCGGGGACAATCGAATCTGTGGTCACGTCACCCGGTCCGATGTCTTCCGCTAGTGAGGCACCAATGAACGCACGAAGGTCGCAATCAAGCATTTTTGCCCATCAGCATCGACACCATTAAAAAACAAGGGCCGATAACGCTCGCAGGGGGTACGATCCCCTGTGGAGGCTCGGAATGAGTCGCTTTGCCGTCTTGTTGTCGTCCGTTTGCTGTCTGTCTGTTGGTTGTGCCTCCCAGCAAGCGCCTTCTCCTTACAACCGTGGTTACATCGCTTCACTCAAGGCGATGCAGCCTGATTTGGAACCTTCAAAAACTGAGCCGATTCGAGAGGGCGGTCGCGCCTCGGATTATCTGGCGCTCGGTTTGACCTTCTACAATGGCAATCAGAAGGCTGAAGCCATCGAGGCCTTTGGCCGAGCGATCGCGACCGGCGACCTGAACAACCAGGGGCGTGCGCTCGCTTATTGGCACTTGTTTTTGAGCTATCGCGACGACAGCGTGTCCAGCCAAGGCGCGGATGCGCTTTCTAGCTTCGTCACCGTTGCGAGTTTGCTCGTCCAACAAGCCCAAGAGGGCGTAGACGGCGAGGATCTGTTGGAACATGTGAAAGTATTCATCGAGCGGTTCGACTTGCGCGACCGCTTACTGCTCGCTGAAGTCACGTTGGAAGCGATTTGGGCACACAAAGACGAGGCTTATGGCCGCACGCCGTCCCGTCCCGTGTTGCTGCAGGGCGCCCGCGCGCAGCGTTTGTTCCTGCATGTGTTCAAGCCCTGCACGGCACAAAACAGCGATGCCGCGAGCGTGAAGTTTAGCCGAGCTGCCTACCAATTCCACGAGCAATCGATCGACCAAGCAACCGTGGAATGTCCCGATGAAAACGCAGCGCAAAGCTTCTTCTTTAGCGCCCGCTAAACCCACCCTCTTTAATTCTGCGCAACGAATGAAGTGTCTGGCACCGCGTCGGGCAAAGGTGTCTGGCACCGCGTCGGGCAAAAGTGTCTGGCACCGCGTCGGGCAAAAGTGTCTGGCACCGCGTCGGGCA
>JBIKMD010001021.1:0-2720 GCA_044359465.1 Myxococcota bacterium | reverse complement strand
CTAGCCGCTAGTCTCTTCTTTGCGAATCTCGACTTCCTCGTGCGACCCGCCGTGGTGATGCTCGAGCTCACGCCAGACGCGGAGGGGAAGGTCGTAGTGCCTCGCTCGGCATTCGCGTCGTGTAATCTACTGCGATTCATCGCCGTCGACGGCGACAATGTCGTGCTTCGTGAGGTCACACTGCCCGAATGCAGCGCTGCCCACGCCGACAAACGCCTGCTCCTGGCGCTCGATCCTGCGCAGGCACTCACTGAGAAGAAGCAGACCACCTTGCTCGGCGCAGGCGAGACGCTCGACATCGCAGACATCACAACCTCAAAGCTCGAGGCCTACGACACGCTCGGCAAAGTGCACGCGCTGTTCTTTGCGCTTTCGAAGAACCCGCTGCTGCAAACCTTCTCGTTCGTCACGCAATGGAACAAGCTGGCGGAGCACGAGCGGTGTGCCCGTTACAGTGAATTTGCGTGTCATGAGCTGAGCTTCTTCCTGTCGCGCAAAGATCCTAGGTTCTTTGAGCGCGTGGTCGAGCCCTATCTGCAGAACAAAAAAGACAAGACCTTCCTCGATCACTATCTACTGAACGCCGATCTGAAGCGGTACTTGCAGCCCTGGGCTTACGGTCGTCTGAACGTCGTCGAGCGTATCTTGCTCGCGAGCAGGGTGAGCGGAGAAAGCGGCCTCACGTCGCGTCATGTTGCGGATCGGCTCGCGCTGCTGCCCGTTGATCTGCAACAGCGAGCGCACCTCTTTCGCACAGCACTCAGTCGGAGTGCGCTCGACACGGACGATGGAGTAGGGATGCGCGACGCAAGCGCAATGGCTCAGCGCGCGGAGCTTGCGAGCCTGGGTGCGAGCGCTGGCGGTATGCCTCCTCCTCCTCCAGGCGCACCTGCTCCCATGCCGCGAAGATCGAGTGCGCCTAAAGCAAAGCGTGCACAGCTCGACGAGAGTGATGACAGCGGCGGGGAGGGCGGAGCGCTAGCGATGGACATGGAAGAGCGAGCGCAAGCGCGTCCATTTTTTCAGGCACTCGACAAGACGGAGGAGTGGGCCGAGAACAACTACTACCGTTTGCCTCTCTCGCAGCAAGACTCTCAGCTCGTCACGGTGAACACCTTCTGGCGAGACTTCGCGGCCGCTACAGCAGGGAAACCGTTTTTCTCAGGATTTTTTGCCGAGGCGTCACGCAGCTTCACGGAGATGATGTTTGCGCTGTCCGTACTCGATCTGCCGTTCGATGCAGAAAAGCCCGACGCGACCTTTGCAGCCAAGCACATGCGCTACAATGCCAAGTCGCCGAGCATCGTCTTTCATCAGGAAATTAAACCCGCGCGACCTGCCGCTATGCGCGTGCCAGTGCTCGTCAGCCAAAACTATTTCGACGTGAATGACCGCTTCGTCATGGAAGATGGCGAGCAGCGCGACAAGTACGTCACTGGCGAGATGCTCGCGCGAACGGTCTATCAGTGCCAAGTCGTGCTGACCAATCCCTCGTCTGCGACACATAAACTCGAGCTGTTGTTGCAAATCCCCAAAGGTTCAATGCCCGTACAAAGCGGCTTTGAAACCAAGGGCATGACGGTACATTTGGAACCGTATGCTACGCAGGCCATCGACTACGCCTTCTATTTCCCACTGCCCGGCGTGTTTACGCACTACCCGGCGCACGTCACCAAGAACGAAGAGTTGGTTGCAGCAGCGAGCGTAAACACTTTGACCGTGGTCAACGAGCTGAGCGCCGTAGATCAGCTCGCGTGGGACTACGTCTCGCAGCGCGGTTCAGCGGATGACGTGCTGCGTTTTTTGCGAGAGCAAAACGTTGATCGCGTTGCACTCGAGGCGATCGCTTGGCGCATGAAGGACCGTGCGTTCTTTTCCGAGGCAATCCAGACGCTGACGTCGCGGCATGTTTATGATCACACGCTCTGGTCCTACGCACTGCATCACCGGGAGCTCGCAACGCTTCGTGAGTATCTGCAGCACTGCGATGCGTTCGTAGATCAGCTTGGACCCATTCTGGATTCGGCGCCGCTTGCCATTGACCCAGTCTTGCGAGGAACGTTCGAGCACTTCGAATACGCACCTTTCGTGAACGCACGTGCCCATCAGCTTGGTGCAGAGCGCAAGATCCTCAATGACCGGCTTGCGCTACAATACCAGCGCCTCATGCATCTGCTTGCGCACAAACCAGCGCTTGACGACACGGATTGGCTCGCGGTTGCGTATTATCTCTTGTTGCTAGATCGCCACGAGGAGGGGCTCGCGGCGTTGCAGCGCGTGAGGCGGGACGCCGTTAGCACCAAACTGCAGTACGACTATTTGAGCGTCTACGCCGCGCAGCTCGCGCAGCAGCCGGAGGAAGCGCGACGGCTCGCAGCCCCTTACGTCCAGCATCCACTTGCGCGCTGGCGAGATGTCTTCAAAAACACCGTGCACCAAATCGATGAAGCGCTTGGTGAGCGTGCGAGCGTGGCAGACGAAAAGGATCGTGACCAACGTCAGGGTCAACTCGCGAGCACTGAACCATCGTTCGACTTCCGGATTGAAGCAAAGACCATCACGATTGATTACCGCAATCTGAGCGCAGTGCAGGTGAGCTACTACCTGATGGATATCGAACTGTTGTTCTCGCGGCAGCCCTTCGTTCAAGAGGACAGCGCGCGTTTTTCGTTCATCACACCTAACCACGCTGAAACCGTGGCACTTACTTCTGGCGCGTC